>NZ_JAUBPI010000069.1:0-34367 GCF_036700645.1 Microcoleus sp. S36b_A4
CCGTCAAAGTTAGTCGTAGTCAAATTGCCGAAAGCGCTCGCGCTAAACTCGAATTTGTCAGTTCCAGCAGTAAAGTCGGAAATTTTGTCGCCGCCTTCTTTAGTTGTCCTGTAAACAAACAGATCCGCACCACTGCCACCGCTTAGGACATCCAAACCGAGGCCGCCGGTGATGGTATCGTTGCCGTCGCCGCCGTTGATGGTATCGTTAAAATTGCTGCCGACAATGTTGTCATCGCCTGCTAAAGCATTGAAATTAACTGGGACGGGAAAAGTGCCGAAATTGAAATTGTCAGGGCCGGCAGTACCGACAGGAATATTTAGTGGCGGGCCCGTGAAGACAAAGTTCTGGACTGTCAGGCGAACCTCCAGCGAGAAACTGGCCACAAGTTCAAAGCGCGCCCCAACACCATATACCAGCACCAAACGGCCGGTATCGGCATCTATAAACTGACAGAAAATAGGCACGTCTCCGTTGCCGCCCAACTCTGTAAACCGCGCTTGCAAAGTCGTGATGCTGCGAACAGTGATATCCGCGGTGAAGTCGAGAAAATTAGCGCCGCCGATCGAGCCAACAGTAGAAGTAGCAGTAATGTCCACTTTGGTCAAGATAGAAGCGTTGAGACTAAAAGCTGCGTTAGAGAACTCTAAAACATCGTCATCGACATTAAAGTCAGTAATAAAGTCAGCTTCTACAACTGTTTTAACCTCTTGGCGGGAATTGAAGTAACGAAAGATATCCTTTCCACCACCACCAATTAGAGTATTGGTTCCTAGGCCGCCTTCGATCGTGTCATTGCCCTCATTTCCTGTTAATAGGTCATTCCCAGCACCGCCTATTACTGTGTCATCGCCGATGCCACCGTCGAGATCGTCATCGTCATCTTCGCCGTCTATCTCGTCATTGCCTTCGCCGCCTTTGGCTTTGTCCTTGCCTTTGCCTGCTTTTATTTTGTGTTTGCCTTTACCGACGACTTCGATATAGTCATCATCATCGCCACTGTCGATATCGTCATCGCCCTCCCCGCCTTTAATTGTGTCCTTGCCTTTGCCACCTTTAATTGTGTCCTTGCCTTTGCCCCCTGTAATGTCATCGCCAGCATCGCTGCCTTCGATGTCGTTATCCAGCGTCGCAGAACCGACAATAACTTGAGGTGCTGTAGTGCCAGCAAAATTAAAGAGATTTTGCTCGACAGTGAAGCTAAAACGCTGGTTGATGAGATCTCTTTTGCCGTTGCTAACTTTAAAACCAAAACCAGCCGGACCCTTATAACCTAGTTTCGCTTTGAAACTTACAAAGCCTGAGTTAATGTCTGCTTGAGAGAAGGTAAAACCGGGTTCTGTTACGGCGACTCCCTTAAAGAATAGTTGGCCGGTTGTAGCATCGGGCAGCTCGGTTACCGTGTAGACTGTGCCACCAGGACCTTGCTCGGGATCGACAACACTCAACAAGTCAGGAGTAATAATTTGCTCGCCGCCGCTGGAACCAGCAGTCAGGCTGTTATTAGCTACCACTTGCGGAGGGTTAGAAATCGGCGGAGTTTGAGGTTGATTTGGAGTTGGAGTTTGAGGTTGAGTTGGAGTTGGAGTTTGAGGATTAACTCCCAAAAAGTCGGCCGCAGTGATCAGCGTTGCGTTGACATTCAACAATAGCGCCAAGGCGAAGTTATTGACCCGAATTTCGGTATTGACACCGATTTGTATAAAGGTCAAGCTGCTAAAGTTCAAGTCGCCAAACAGCAGAAACTTGTCGCTGCCGTCCTCGAAGTCAGTGATGACTGCACTTGCCTGAGAGTTACTGTTACTCACGACATAAACGTCAGCTCCAGCACCGCCTATACAGGTATGGTTGCCAGTACCGCCCATCAGCGTATCGTTGCCGTCGCCGCCCATCAGCGTATCGTTGCCGTCGCCGCCGCCACTAACGCTGTCGTCGCCGTCGCCGCCGTCTGCCATGTCATTGCCGCCGCCAGTAACGAGGGTATCGTTGCCGGCACCGCCCATCACGCTGTCGTCGCCGTCGCCGCCCATCACGCTGTCGTCGCCCTCGTCGCCACTGCAAACGTCGTTGCCGGCACCGCCCATCACGCTATCGTCGCCGATGCCACCGCTAACGCTGTCGTCGCCGTCGTCGCCACTGCAAACGTCGCTGTCGCCACCGCCGCTCACGGTATCGTTACCGGTGCCACCGCTAACGCTGTCGTCGCCGTCGTCGCCACTGCAAACGTCGCTGCCTACACCGCCGCTAACGGTATCGTTATCTTTTCCGCCGTTAAGCGTATCGTTGCCTGTGCCGCCGCTAACGTTGTCCTTGCCTGTGTCGCCCCTGACGGCATCATTGCCTTCGCCGCCCTCACAATCGTCGTCGCCTTTGCCGCCATAGACGGTATCGCTGCCGGCGCCGCCGTCAACGTCATCATCTCCTTGGTTGCCGTGCATTAAGTCATCGCCGTCATCGCCTTCGCAGAGGTCGTCGTCGCTGCCACCCATCACGGTATCGTTATCTTTACCGCCGTTAAGGGTGTCCTTGCCTTTGCCGCCCATGACGGTATCACTGCCGAGATCGCCTCTTACTTCATCGTCGTCATCACCGCCCTCGCAATCATCGTCATTTTTGCCGCCGTAGATATTATTTTTTTTGCCACGGTTTCCTTTGATTTTGTCCTCGCCTTGTTTGCCGTATATCTCTTGCTGCTCGCCGGTGGCGACAATGAGGTCATCGTCATCGCTACCGACGACGGTTCGGCGATCTATGCCGCTGTCATCATCGAAGTCATCGTCATCGTCATCAGTACCTCCGATGGTCTGGAAATCGTTGTCATCATCTAAGTCATCTAAGTCATCTAAGTCATCTAAGTCATCGTCATCGTCATCTAAGTCACCGTCATCATCATCATCTAAGCCATCGTCATCAGTACCTCCGATGGTCTGGAAATCGTTGTCATCATCTAAGTCATCTAAGTCATCGTCATCGTCATCATCATCTAAGTCATCGTCATCGCCCACACCTGTTGTGGATGCGCCGTTAGACTGATTCAGAAATGTGGTAACGCCGTCGGTGTTTTCGGCGAGTGCTTGGTTAATTAAATCGGCTAACTCCTGATCGGAAAGTTTAGGGCTGTTGTTGCCTAAACCCTCGACAGGATTTTCTGTTTCATCTTTTTTAACTGGAAAAAGTGTTCCCTGTCCTTCTTCCAACGAAATTAGGTCGTCCATCGTTGATATTTCCCAAAAAATGGTAAGCTTCTTTGAATCAATTTATCAGCAAACAGGAGGCTGCAGAAGATTTTTTTTAACTTCATGCTTTCGCCTGCTAGAGGAGCTGGTTTCCTCATCTTTACTATTATAGATGCCACTTAAACGGCAAGGTTTTTTTCGCTGTGTTACGAGTTTTATATTCTGCAATTGCGTACCAAAATTAATTGATCCGCAACCTACACTGTAATTATTGCGCCGAAGCTCCGAGCATTTGAGATGTTCTCGGTATTTTCTACAGTAAGCTGCGCCGAAGGGCTCCTGATTGTAGATTTTCTACGTAATTTCTACAGTGAATTAGCTGAATTTAAACTCGCGACTGACAACTCCTAAATAACTCCCCAAAACCTGTATCCCCCAAATTTTACCCTTGCTTTTTTTCCGATCTAGGCTGGTGTATTGAACTTTGGTAACACTCCCAGCTTTGACAAATCCTTCCCTGACCTAGGATTTGAATCTCTTCACTAAACGACAGCACCCTCCTAATTTTAGTTCCCGATGATTAATTAGAAATTTAGATAATTCGCCCGGACAAATATTTGTTCTAATTTTTAGTTGCAGAATTTTCTCTCGATTCGAGGAAACCTCGCGAATTGAGAAAAAGTTTTTTTTTCGGCTCAACTAAGAGTTCTGCCAAAATATATCTATCTCAAGACAGGTTGCAAAATTTGCCAAAAAGTAATATAGGCGCAGAATTCGTTTTTGGTGACAGTTGCAAGCTTGATCGGCATTTTGAGCGAGAATGACCCACGGCGAGGCTGCGAAACCCAGTTGTTTTGTAAGCTTCGCTACCAAATCCAATAATTTTCCGAGAAACCGGCCTGATGAGGCGTAATCCTCTAGATGCCAAAAATGATGGTTGCTTGAGAGTACCGGAATAATTTGATTGCCATTGTATTGTTGAGAGTTCTTGGCTGCTGACGTTTATTTTTGCTGCTTAACTGTAACTAGATTAAGAGAGTTAAATTAAAAGTTTTCCATATCATAAAAGCGGTAAATTAGCAATAAGTTATGAGCAATTATCGATAGTCAACTATCAATTACCGATCGCCACTGAGGTCTTAAGGATGAGGGCGGGGGGCTTACGGATGAGAACCCAGGGCTGACCAATTAATTAATTGACACAAAATCAAGATTGCACATCGGGGGTTGGTGGTAGAGGATAAGCGGTAAAGACCGATCGACCGATCGCCCAAAAAAAAAAAATACTCAACTTTCCCTGCGATATTGCCCTGAAACCGGTTGGCGAGAGCCGAAGTAATTTTAATAAGAACTAGAGATCCGCCTGGTAAAGTGCCTCCAATTTAACTTTACTCAGCAATGAGAAACTCAAGTTCACGACGAATCTAAAGGGGTCTGTGGTAGAGGTGCAAAATGTTAAAGATAGCAAGATTGGAGAAAATTCGGCTTTCACCGAGGCACAGGGCAATCAAAACTAATAAACTGTTATTAAAGTACAACTTTTATATCCTCAAAGTGTTTGAACAAATATATATGACCTCAGCGATCGCCCGATCGGGGGAAGCGCATTCAGAAACTTTGATTCAAAGAGTAAAAATTATTTTGCCGTTCGCTATTGCTAGCCGCAAAAACGCAGGCAAATTCAGAATTAAGGCGGGAGGGCGCTAAATCCGTGAGCCAGGAATTTCAACTCTCAGTCACTCCCGTTGGGGACGACGAATATCTAGTGCGGACAGAAAGGGTTGCACCCGGTGTACCCTTAGCCGAACAACAAGTCCGCTGGCCGATCAATGAATGGCTTGCACTATCTTCTCAACTGATGAACGACCCGCTGGTGGGCTTGCTCCAAGGAAAAGCAGTACAGGGAAGCAGTTTTGCGGGTCGCGGCCTCTCCCGTTCGGGAAACAACTCAGCGCCGAATTTAGTAGCCCTGGGGCAACAATTATACAGCGGGCTGTTTCAAGGAAACTTGCGCGATAGCTGGACTTGCGCTCAAGGCATCGCCCAGCACCGCCGAGAAGTGCTGCAACTGCGACTCGGACTCAAAGGCCGACGCTTGCCACGACTGCCGTGGGAAGTTCTGCACGCCGGCGATCGCCCTTTGGCAACCGGCACAGATGTCGTGTTTTCTCGCTACCAACCAGGTACAAGTTTGTTCAAACAAACCCGGATACTGCCTAGTGGCGGGCCACTAAAAATTTTAATGGCGATCGCATCTCCGAGCGATCGAGACAGCTTGCAGCTCAAGCGAGAAGTGCTCCATTTGCAGCAAGAACTCCAAAACCGCACCGGTCATCCTCTCAAAAACAGCCCCCATTGCCCGGAAATTCAACTGACTATTCTCGAACAGCCCGATCGAGAACAACTTACCCAAGCCCTAGAACAAGGACACTACCAAGTCCTGCACTACGCAGGCCATAGCAACTTAGGTTCCAGAGGTGGCGAACTCTACCTAGTCAGCAGCCGCACCGGCTTAACCGAAACCTTGAGTGGCGACGACTTAGCTGGATTGCTCGTGAACAACGGTATTCAGATGGCCGTCTTCAACTCCTGCCGCGGCGCCTACGGCGACCCCTCAGACCTCGCGGACGACAGCCCGGAACGGAACTTAACCGAAGCTCTAGTGAAGCGGGGCATTCCGGCAGTGCTAGCAATGGCAGAAAGCATCCCCGACGATGTAGCCCTAACTCTGACGCGGTTGTTTTACCGCAACCTTAATCAAGGTTATCCAGTCGATCTCAGCCTGAGCCGGGCCAGAGCTGGGCTAATTTCTGCCTACGGTTCTCACCAGCTATACTGGGCTTTGCCGATTCTCTACCAGCACCCGGACTTTGACGGCTATTTGACCGGCGCCCCAGCCCACAGTGCGACATCAGGTTCTATGGTGCACATAATCGCGCCGGGAACGCAACCGGTGCTCGCGGGTACTGAATGGAAGGCCCCATCTTCGGTTTCGGCGATCGCCCAATACCCCCCAATCCCAGCCAATCGATCGCATGAGTCAGACAATTCTGACGGCGAAGTCTGGGAATACTTTCCCGACCAATTAAAAGATCGCAGGGATTGGGTTCACCAGAAAGATCGAGCCGATGCTACTAATTCACCGAACTCACCGACGGCTTTGCCGTCCTCTATTCCTAATTCTGAGTGTTCAGTGATCCAAGCAACTCGCGCCGCAGCACCGACTCAGAAACCGTTAACAAAACCGGGATCGAAAAAATTTGTCACCCTAATGCTTTGCTTGTTATCCGTTGCTTTGAGTGCTGGCTTTTTTGGGTGGCGGTACTCGAACCAGCGAGGCCCGAAACCAGAAGAGTTACTGCCGGCGGTACGAACTCCCCTGTCGCAAAATTACCTGCAACAACGTCACTAAAAGCGATCGCCCACTGCAATGCTTAATTGAGACCCTCTTGGCCTGGCTCCAAACTGGGTGGGGTTTTTGCTGGCCATTCGCGATCGGCCGCCGCTGGCAAAGTGATCGCAAGTATACTGCTCGATCGAATCTCCGACTTACATTCATCAAGCCGGTTTTTACCGAAAATAAGTAGCAGCCCAACCAAGCATCGAGGAAGAAACCGAGTTTCTCGTCGAGAGAGTAAGTCCGGGACTGCTTGATATATAATTGTCAGTCGATTGTAGATTTTAGACTTCGGGTTGAGCCCTGAGTCGAACGATTTGAGATTTTAGATTTACTCCACAGATGAATCTGGAAGCTTGAACAAGACTCTAAAATTGTGATCTCTCCACCACACGAGTCGGTGGGTTGTATGGGTTTTTGAGCGGGCTGATTCGGCAGCAGGAGCATTCGTCATTCGGCACAAGACAATAAAAGCCAGAGTTGCCACAATAAAGAACGTCCTCACCGTCAGCGCGCTTGCTATATTTCACAATAATTAATTATGGAAGCGGCTGTGAGTTTGACCGACAGCATCCAGGATACCCGCCACGTGATTCATCCGTGCAGAAATAAAAAACCTGTATCCGATAAATGAGTCCCCCAATTTATCCGTGGCGTCAAGGCTTCAATTCTTTAATCTAAAATCTCAAATCTAAAATCGATTGACGCGCCCCTCCAGTTCGTGCATAAATTTTGAGAGTATGGCAGTTTACAGGCCACGACTCGAAACCAATACATTTCCATCGAAACTCCATGTCGGAACCGCTGCTAATTTGTAGTGCATCAAACATTTAAGCTGTTGTGCATTAAACTCGGTCTTTTTCAATTCCCCTGTGGAAATAACCTCAAATTCTCTGGCTTGGGGCCGGAGGGGGAAGATTTCGGCCAGTTCCCCCTAGAAATCTACTGATTCCTGGCGAAGTGTTAAGAGTCGCGAAGCAATCTCGCCCGATCAAAACTATTCCCCCTCTTAGTGGCTGCCCGATGTTTCTGCCGCCGCGCCTATTGAGTCGAGTTTTAGCTTAAACTTGTTCAACGAAGAGGTGAAATTTCCTTCAATTTTTACCGGATTGCCTTCCCCAGACTGCGTTCTGTGGAAGTTATATGCCCAACACCTTAATAGAAGATTGCTCGTTGGTATTTGGGGTTTTGAGGGGATTTCCAGCCAGAAAAATAGAATTTACAAGTAGCTGGCAGTGACATCGAGAACAAGTGCTGCCTCGTCTTGTTGAGGTAAAAGTTAACCCCGCGCTGGTAAATGCTTTCGGCAGATTTACAGTGGCTGCGTTCTAGGTATTTCCATTCATGGCTGTCTTATTTTGACCTTGACCGCAGACACAATCGGGGATTGGTGAATGCAGGGAACAGACTTTACTGTAAAAAAGTAAAACATTTAATTTGCGACAAAAATTCCCCGCGCGATCGCAAGAGAGCCTTACACAAGGATTTGGGCCGCGAGGAGCAAATTGATCGCCCTTCGAGCATCCTTACTTGCACCCCCGGTCTTGAGACCGCAGAAATTTCTCCAGAATCTTAATATTCAGAATTCTTAGTATTGACAGTGAAACAAAGTTAATCTAATGTGTTGTAATTGATATAAGTAAAGTCCAATAAGCGAGGTACGGTCAATGGCAGAAACAGCTACAGCACCCTTAACAGGAAAAGGTCTGCTTCAAAAAATCAAAGGCAGTGATTTGCCGCGCAGAGAACTTGCGAAGCTTTGCGGCTACTTCACAGTCAGCAAAAGTGGAGAAACCCGGATTAATCTGGCTGAGTTTTACGATGCAGTGTTAGCTGCTAAGGGCATTGAGCTAGAGAAGTCTAAAGCAGACGGACGCGGGCGAGAAGCGAGTTATCGAGCTAGCGTTCACAAGAATGGTTCGATCGTGATCGGAGCAAATTATACCCAAGAAATGGGATTAAAGCCGGGAGACGAGTTTGAAATTAAGCTCGGATACAAGCACATTCGCTTGATTCAGATCGATGTGGACAGACCGGATGTGGAATTGGATGATGAAGAGGAGGATACAGAAGAATAAAGGCGATTCCCTGCGGGATAGCTTCGCTTCACGCGATGCAGTCAGCCGATAGCAAGGCGACTGGATTAGGCATTCGCTATACGACTATTTGCGCGCCACCCTTCGATTGAACTGATGAGCTGTCTTGACTATTTATATTTTCTCTTGTCTCGCAAAGACTACAGTGCCTCTGAACTTCGCAAAAAGGGGCAAGAGAAAGGTTTTGGCAATGAGGAAATATTGGAGGCGATCGCGCAAATTCAAGACCACGGCTATCAGTCCGACACTCGCTTGGTGGCAAACTCGATCGCCTCTGGTGCAGGCAAATACGGGAAGTCGGCCATCAAGCGCAAGTGCCTGCAAAAAGGAATTACCAACGATTTGTTCGAGCAAGTCTGGGAAGAAGAAATTGCCGAAAATCAGGACTCCGAAGCAGAAAAACTGGCCGAATTAAAAGCCAAAGTCATGCGGAAATACAAGATAGATGCTTGGGGTAAAACCGATCCGAAAACCAAGGGCAAAGTCTTGAATTACCTGCAATACAGGGGATTTAATGCCTTTGAAATTTGGCGACAGTGGCAGGCGGAAGAAGAGGATGAGTAAATAGTAGGGCCAAGCAAATAGATGCGGTCCCGATAGGCAAGCACACCTACACTGCTGCCGACAGGGCTAAAGTGTAAGTCCTGAGTTTTTGTAACTTTATGTCAATCCTCAGCGTTGACTAACTAAGATTCGTACATCTGCCGGTGTCTGGCTAAAAGCTCGAGATATTTCTCGTTGATTTTGGCCAGCATCCATTTCTCTTGAAAAATGGCCGCGGATTCTGCTTTGACCGGATCTGCTTCTAGTGGCAAAATATCTTTTCTAGCTGCGGTTTGCTCTGCAACAGACTTCAGCTTTTGAGGGTTTTGCTGGTATTTTCGACCGCTTTTGTGGTTGGCGTAGCGACGCGATCGAGTATACCCCATCTGCAAGAACTTGCGGGCCATGTCGGCTCCCACAAAATCTTCGCGATCGAGATACTCTAAAAACATGGAGTAAATTTTGCTGCTGGACTCCCTGGCAATTTCAGGAGTCTTAAATCTCCAGAAAGGCAGAATTTCTCCTTTGTAGGGTTCAACCAACAGCACTCCCTGTTCTCCTTTGCCTACCCGATAAAGTTCCGGGTGCTGTCGAAAGTCGATGTTCTTAAAATCCGCATGGTAGTCAAACTGCTTCATCGGGCATTTTCTGTTGTATCTGGAACTATAGAAGCCCGAGGTTTACCTTCGTCTGGTTGGGTATAAACCCAGGCCCAAGCAATGAAGACAGCTTGAAAAGGCAGCCTCAACCAGTACAGTAATTGATTGTGGGGAATCCCTTCTATCGGAATGTTGTTGACGGCTTGATTGATATTAGCTGGAAACACGGCAATAAACAAGGCAATTAATCCCCACGCCGCCGCCCTGCTCACTGGAGGAACTAATAGCCCAATTCCGCCCAAAATCTCGAAAAAACCGCTGATATAAACCAAGGCTTCCGGGTAAGGAAGCTGGGGCGGCACAATTCTGATAAAAGGTGCGGGTACTGCAAAGTGCAGCACACCTACAATACTGATAGCTACTGCAAGAATAACTCGCCAAATTTCTTTTTGACTTTTCATGGGCAATGGGTAATTAATAATTGTTAAATTGCTGCGATAATGCTTGCCAAAATTTGCGATCTGCGATGGAGATGACAATAAAGCTGAGGCCCAAAAATTCCAGCTTTCCGGGTTTGTCTGCTCTTGGTGGTGGCTGTAACGATTTTATTTCGTAGAAAACCCAGGTTTCTGGGTAAATCCCAGACAAGTTTTCACAGCACCAAACTGGAGGAAGCGAGAACTGGAATCGAAGGCCTGGGCGTTGACTGCCAAAAACAGATAGCGCGCATTTTGATAACAAGATTTTAATGTCTAGTGCCCTGTTGCTGTCTCTATCTTCGGGTAGTGAAACATGATTTTTGTTCCGGCTTTGGCTTCATCAGCAGCCCAACCAGTGGGGGATTTTCTCGATCGACAAATGCACCACCGCTTAACATTAAATAAATCTTCGCCGCAATTGATGAGTGCGATTGCTGCTAAATTTGACCTAGCCTTCCAGGCGCTTCCCTACCCTACCCTACGGGAACCCCTATGAGGAACGGGAACCCTTGCGGGGAAACAGATAGCTTTGCTACCGCCTACCTTGATGAGACTAATTAAGGCAAGTAATTTGTCAATAATTTTTATAATTATTTAATATTTGCGCTTTGAGAATTATTGGGAGAGGCAATTCGGGAATGCTCTGTAATTAAAATTACTATCTAAAGTTTGAATTTTGTCAACTTCCGACCGATGTTATAATGAATGAAATTATTGAATTTGCTAAAAAGTCGATCGTCCTAGCACATCCCCAACCATCCTGCTGGAATTGAAAATAGTCACCAACGGCAGGAACTTTTTACCCACCACATTATTCAAAAAGATTGAGCCTCCAAGCGCTGTGTCATTTTTATCTACACGCAATCAATCACCGACGACCATGAACACCTCAATAAACACCTCTAAATTTGGCATAAACCGGATGCTGCGACAATCGCTGTTGCTTGGCATCTTGTCAGCAGCAGCTTTAGCTAGCGGATGGGCGCCTGGTTTGTATGGACAATCTCCAAACCTTGTTTTCGGATCAGCAGCCCAAGCTCAAGATATTACCAGCGAGGAAATTACTAGCTACGCTCGTGCTGTGTTGGCAATAGAACCCAGACGGGTGGAAGCTTATAACGAAATTAAAAAAATGGCTGGGGGTTCGGTTCCCAGAGTAGTGTGCAACGAAACTCAGGAAATTAATAGGCTGTCTGGAAATTTTCGTGGCATTGCAGTGAATTATTGCCAACAAGCTAAAAAAGCTATCGAAACCTATGGTTTGACAGTTAGTCGCTTCAACCAGCTCACTTTGCTCCAGCAAGCTGATCCGGCAGTCAAACAGCGAATTCAAGCCGAGCTCCTGCGACTGCAACAAGCGGGCAATCAATAAGCTTGAGGATTTGAGTCTTTCTTCCTCTCCCGTTCTATTAGACTTCTCCATAAAAGCTTGTTCAGGGCAGGCAGGATGCCTAACCGCGAACTCCCCCCAACAATATATTGGAGATTTAAATTGTTCGAGTTCCTAGACGATAGGCAAAATTTTTTGAAAAAAAAGCGATCGCCTGCGATCAAGTGCTTGACAAAATAACATAAATTTGGTAATAAAGCCAGAACGGGAGCGGTCAGAGAGATGAATATTTTTCAACTGGCTGTAAATCGCAATGAGATATAGCGATCGCCAACACGATTAAGACGTTTTTAATTTCTGAAATATGAGCTCAAGAGTGGAACTTCAGTCTTCCTTATTCCTTTGGCTATAAAAAAGATATTCCTCAAAAACTAAATGTCAAGTGAATTGCTCTGAGGAATAGAATATAAAAATGCTAACTTTCACCAAACATTTGCCTGCAAATCCGGATGCTGTTGTCAGCTTTACTTTACCCATGACAGCGGACGATCGCACTCGCAGCCGCCACAGATTCGAGACAGAGACGGGGCAAAAGCTGCACCTGAATTTGCCCAGAGGTACAGTATTGCGCGATCGAGATTTATTGCAGTCGGAAGACGGTAGCTGTTTGGTACTGGTAAATGCAAAACCCGAACTGGTGCTGACAGTGCGGGCATCAAGTCCCCTGCTACTGATGCGGGCGGCTTATCATTTAGGAAACCGTCACGTAGCTTTAGAAATTGCCGATAATTATTTAAGACTTTCCCCCGACTCTGTGTTGCAGGGAATGCTAGAAAAAATGGGTTTGGAAGTAACAGAGGAAATTGTGCCGTTTCAGCCGGAAATGGGCGCTTATGGACACAGCCATTAGATTTTAGATTTTAGATTTTAGATTTTAGATTTACTCCCACCGATGAATCCGAGGGCTTATGACTAAATTGCTTTCGGCTATTGAAGAAGCAAGAAGTCAACAGTCAACAGTCAACAGTCAACAGTCAACAGTCAACAGTGAACAATCAACTTTTATCTTTGTTGCAGTTAGCTTTTGCACCTGTGGGAGCTTATAGTTATTCTGAGGGAATCGAAAGTCTGGTAGAAACCGGTGCGATCGACAGCGAGATTACTTTGAGGAATTGGTTAGAAAATTCGCTGCAATTCGGGGCTGTTCGAGTAGAAGCCGCGGTGGTGGTAAGGGCTTTGAGGGCGGCACAAATGGGGGATGTGACGGCTTTGAATTACTGGAATGCTTGGGCGACTGCTGCAAAGGAAACGGAAGAGTTGCGCTTGCAAAGTTGGCAAATGGGGCGGACTTTGGTCAGGTTGCTGCTGGATTTGCGTGAAGCGAAGCTATCCCGCAGGGAATCGCCCGTTGCTTCTAGGTTAACAACAAGTGTAAAAGATTTGGTGGAATTTGGTGGCAATCCGTGCAATTTTGCGATCGGCTTTGGCATTGCCGCCGCCAACTGGCAGATTGAGGAGGAAGCGGCCGTGTTAGGATATTTGTACAGTTGGGCTGCAAATTTGGCGAGTGCGGGCGTGAAACTGATTCCCCTCGGTCAAACAGCCGGTCAACAGTTACTGTTAGATTTGCAGTCTCAAATTAGCTGTACGGCGCAAGAAGTTTTAAAATTAGAAGATGATGAGCTTGGCAGTTGCAGTTGGGGATTAGGACTGGCTAGCATGGCGCACGAAACTCAGTACACTCGGTTGTTTCGCAGTTGAAAATCTAAAATCTAAAATCTAAAATCTAAAATCGCTATGGGTGCTTTTCGTGTAGGAATTGCTGGGCCGGTTGGTTCGGGGAAAACAGCTTTACTGGATGCTTTGTGCAAGTCACTGCGACAGCACTACCAGATTGCTGTAGTTACCAATGATATCTATACTCAGGAAGATGCCCAGTTTTTGGTTCGGAGTCAAGCTTTAGAGAGCGATCGAATTTTGGGCGTAGAAACGGGAGGCTGTCCCCACACAGCCATCCGCGAAGATGCTTCCATTAACTTAGTAGCTATAGAAGAGTTAGAACACAAATTCACTGATTTAGATTTAGTGTTTGTAGAAAGCGGCGGCGATAACTTGGCGGCAACTTTTAGCCCGGAGTTAGTAGATTTAACAATTTATGTAATTGATGTGGCTGCGGGCGATAAAATCCCACGAAAAGGCGGGCCAGGAATTACTAAATCTGATATGTTGGTCATTAATAAAACAGACCTCGCCCCTTTTGTGGGAGCAGATTTGGGAGTGATGGAACGGGATGCGAAAAAAATGCGGGGGGAGAAACCTTTTGTTTTTACTAACTTGAAGACAAAGGAAGGATTAGAATCAGTAGTTAACTTTGTTAAGTTGAATATTGGTGATAATTAGGGATTAAGCGCGCGATCGTCCATTCCCAATGCTAAAATTCCCAAAATTTTACCCAAATTGGTAAGCAAAGTTTCGGTTGTCTCAACAAAAACCGCTTGTCCTTCGAGTTTTAAGAATTTCCACCTATCTCCTGTAGTGACAGCCCCATAAATTGTGGTAATCTCATTACCTTCGCGCTGGTTGAAGATTTTAGCTGCTAGCATTTCAGCTATGCACTGTCCCAATCCCGAATTAATGTTTTCCTTTTTAGCCTCTACAATAGCAATGACTGGGGCTTTTACAATCAACAATTCTGGCGATCGACTTATCAAAAAATCACAATTCCCATTCAGCCCTCTTTCAGCATCTACAGTAAAATCAATGCCAGAAAATAAGCTCACGCGATGGTGCAAAAGTTTTCTCACTTCCATTAAAATCGGCGCGATAATCAGTTCCGAACGCGATTTTTCTGTATTGCTACCGAGAGCTACAGGCAGATTTTCTTGCAAAGTTTCTGTCAGTAATCTGCTATACTCTAACTCGGGGGCAGGAGTGAAGATTTCCACTATTTCAGAATAAGCTAAGTCAAAGGTTTTCAAAACTCTGTCTAAATTAAAGTCACTGTATGCCATTTGACTTTCTCCTTATTACAAATTCTCGTTAAGCGAAGCTATCCCGAAGGGAATCGCCTATTTACTTTAACACTCCCTACCGTACTACCAATTCCCTGACCAAATTAGCCAAACGTTCTGTACTGTCTGTCACCGCTAATTGAGCAGCAGCTTTAGACATTTTTTCCAAATATTCGGAATCTCTTAACAAATACAACACTTTGCTTTGCAACACATCTGCTGTCAGTTCGCATTGACGGAATACCACGGCGGCGCCGGCTTTAGCAAATACTTCCGCATTAAATCTTTGGTGGTCGTCAGCGGCGTGAGGAAAAGGAATTAAAATAGAAGGTACGCCCGTCACTGCTAATTCTGTCAGAGCACTCGCGCCCGATCGACTAATTGCTAAATTTGCTCGCTGCAACAAACTCGCCACATTGTCGTAAAATGGCATCGACAAATATTGCTCGTGTTTCAAACTCTCAGCATCCGGGTCATTATTTCCGGTGAGGTGAACTACCCAAGCACCGGCATCAAACCAAGCCGGAGCACACTCGCGCACTAACTTATTGACGGCGACAGCACCTTGAGAGCCGCCCATGACTAAAATTACAGGTACATTGTCAGGAATTGGCAAATTTAGAGGTTGGGGGGCGAGGAATTGCGATCGCACCGGTGTACCAGCAACAACGGTTTTGGCGCGGGGTAAATGCTGGGCTGCTGCTTCAAATCCGATCGCCACAGCAGTGCACAAAGGACTAAACCAGCGCGTCACCTTCCCCGGAATGGCATTAGATTCGTGGAGAATCACCGGCAAACCCAAAGAACGGGCCGCCAGAATTGCCGGTGCCGCGATGTAACCGCCAGTAGTAAACACTCCCTGAAAATTTCCCGCTTTGAGCAACTTCCGCACTTGAAGAATCGAACCGGCGAGTCCGCCCAAAATTCGCACAGTACCTAGTCCAAATCGCTGCTGAAAGCCTTCAACGGCGATCGTGTGGAGGGGGTAAAGGGATGAAACTAACTCGGTTTCCATGCGGTCTGGGACTCCTAGCCATTCGATCTGACAGTCGTTCAACTGACTAGCGGTGGCGATCGCGGGAAATAAATGTCCACCAGTGCCGCTAGCTGCAACTAACAAACGGAGGGGGGATTTTGTCAAGGTTTTTGTTTCTTTTACAAGTACAAGTTCCACAGGTCAATCGATTTTATATTTGAGGTTTTAGATTATTATGCTTATTATTCCGGCAGTTTCAGCTAATTTTCAATCAGCAATCTAAAATTAGATTGTAGATTGTGCCGTGTCCGTCCTTCCGTTGTCAGTTTTCGTTGCAGGCGAACAGTTGCCCGCGCCACGACTCCTGACAAATAACCAAATTATCACCTAATGCGTAATTTTTTGAATTTAGTGCCAAGTGTATCTCAGTATTTTTCCAGCCGTCGGAACGAAAAAGCCGATCCTCTTCGAGGGCTGCGCCAACGCGCGATCGTTTTTGGCTTTAACTGCGGGCAGTCGATCGCTCCAATGTTGTTATGTTTAACAGTGGCAAGTGCTGGCGTGCTGCATCCTAGTGCGGCAAGAGCGATCAGTGCGATCGCGGCGACTCCCCAAACGATCGCCCAAACCCCTGCAAATGCCCCTGCGCCACTCACAAAAGTGCTAACAGAAATTGACGCAGCGGCCAACCGGCGCGATGTCAAAGCAGTCATGGCATTTTACAGCCCGAATTTCACTCATTCTGACGGCTTAAACAGCCAAAGCATGGCCAAAGCTCTCACCGAACTCTGGGAGCGATATCCGAGTTTAAATTACCGCACCGAGATCAAATCTTGGAAAACCGAAGGTAGCGCGATTATTGCAGAAACCATAACTACAATTGCCGGCACTCAAAAAAAGGATGGCAGAGAATTAACTCTCAAAGCTACCATCCGTTCCCAACAGCGCTTTGAAAGTGAAAAAATAGTTAGTCAAGAGATTTTAGCAGAACAAACTCAGCTTACTTCTGGCCAAAGTCCTCCCACAATTCAAGTGAATTTGCCGGAGCAAGTTAAGGTGGGCGAAGAGTACCATTTTGATGCCATTGTGCGAGAGCCGATCGGCGATGATATTTTAATAGGGACTGTTTTGGAGGAACCCATTACCGAAAAAACCTTTTTTAATCCCTCAGAAGTTGAGCTGGAGTTGCTAAATTCCGGGGGAATTTTTAAAGTAGGTAAAGCTCCGGCTACGCCCCAAAATCGGTGGGTTTCAGCAGTTTTGATGCGACAAGGTGGAATTGCAACAGTTAGTGTGCGATTGCGGGTTGTCAAATAATAAAATAGGTGTTATGGGCATGGGGCATGGGGCATGGGTAATGGGTGATTGATGATTGGTGATTAGTAAGTGGTAAATGGTATAGCGGTTATTAGTCACACGAGGTACATATTTGAAGATAAAAAAAATCTCATTCAAGGAATTAAACATATAGCGGTTCTCAAGCGTGGTGAGGTATGCCCACGGAGGCCTATGCCCTATGCCCGTCGGGTACCTCATGTTACTGAGAAAGGCTATACCTCACTATAGCGAGAAAGGCTATAGCAAATAACAACTAACAAATAACCAAACTAACAAATAACCAATGACAGTCAACAGTCAACTAACAACTGACAAAAAATGATTTCTATCCAAAACCAAATTGTTTTCATTACAGGTGCGAGTAGCGGTATCGGAGCTGCCTGTGCCAAGATATTCGCCAAAGGTGGAGCCAAACTAATTTTAGCAGCCCGCCGTCTTGAAAAGCTCGATCTACTGGCAAACGAACTTGTAGAAACAAAATCGATTGCATCGGCGAACGAGATTTATTTGCTAGAATTGGACGTGCGCGATCGCACGCAAGTCGAATCGGCGATAACTGCGCTTCCCGATGCCTGGAAAAGCATCGATATTCTGATTAACAATGCGGGATTGAGCCGTGGTTTAGACAAACTGCACGAAGGCAACTTCCAAGATTGGGAAGAAATGATTGATACCAATGTTAAAGGCTTGCTTTACATGACTCGCGCGATCGTGCCGGGAATGGTAAGCCGAGACCGCGGCCACGTAGTGAATATCGGCTCAATAGCAGGCCGCCAAGCTTATCCGAAAGGTAATGTTTATTGCGCTTCCAAAGCAGCAGTGAGAGCTATTTCTGAAGGGTTGAAACAAGACCTTTTGGGAACACCTGTCCGAGTGACGGAAATAGAGCCCGGTTTGGTGGAAACAGAATTTAGCAATGTCCGGTTTCACGGCGATGCAGAAAAAGCAAAAAATGTCTATCAAGGATTGACACCGCTGACTGCTGACGATGTAGCCGATGTCGTGTATTTTTGCACGACGCGATCGCCCCACGTCAATATTAGCGAAATCTTGCTAGTTCCGACAGACCAAGCGAGTGCAACTCTGGTTCACCGAAAAGAGTTGTGAGTTTTAGTGGTAAGTGTCCGGATGGGGCTGGAATTCTCAGGAAGCTTAATTGGTAGATGCACCCTGATTAATTAACTCCCGACCAATTTTGGCCGGTTTTTTTTTGCGATCGCACCTTTAGCCACACATTCTCCAAAATTCTGCCAAACTGTCCTGAAACAGGTGCTGCCTTACCGGAGACTAAATTAGTAGATGCACCCTGATTAAATAAATCCCGACCAATTTTGGTCGGGTTTTTTTTTGGCGATCGCCCGCCCTCGCCAGAAATTCTTCCAAATTCTGCCAAACTGTCCTGAAAGAGGTGCTGTGAGGCGGGAGATTAAATTAGTAGATGCACCCTGATTAATTAACTCCCGACCAATTTTGGTTTGGGGTTTTTTTTGCGGTATCGACGGTGATGCTGAATAAAATTTGAGGTTGTCCGGATGGGGCTGGAATTCTCAGGAAGCTTAATTGGTAGATGCACCCTGATTAATTAACTCCCGACCAATTCTGGTTTGGGGTTTTTTTTTTCGGTATCGACGGTGATGCTGAATAAAGTTTGAAGTTGTCCGGATGGGGCTGGAATTCTCAGGAAGCTTAATTGGTAGATGCACCCTGATTAATTAACTCCCGACCAATTCTGGTTTGGGGTTTTTTTTTTCGGTATCGACGGTGATGCTGAATAAAGTTTGAAGTTGTCCGGATGGCGCTGGAATTCTCAGGAAGCTTAATTGGTAGATGCACCCTGATTAATTAACTCCCGACCAATTTTGGCCGGGTTTTTTTTTGGCGATCGCACCCCAAACCACAAATTTTCCCAAATTTTCGCAAACAGTCCGGAACAGGTGCACCTCGAACCGGAGACTAAATTAGTAGATGCACCCTGATTAATTAACTCCCGACCAATTTTGGCCGGGTTTTTTTTTCGTATTGCAGCCAAAACCACAAATTTTCCCAAATTTTCGCAAACAGTCCGGAACAGGTACACCTCGAACCGGAGACTAAATTAGTAGATGCACCCTGATTAATTAACTCCCGACCAATTTTGGCCGGGTTTTTTTTTCGTATTGCAGCCAAAACAGCAAAATTTCAATAAATCAAAAATTATCCGCGTTAATCTGCGTGCATCTGCGGTTAAAAATCAAATTTCTCCCGAACATCGTACTAGCCACTGGAAAGTAAATAAAGATGCACCCTGATTAATAAACCCCAGCCAATTTTGGCCGGGGTTTTTTTGCTCGAAAGCTGGATTAGTCGATCGACCTACAACACTTCAAAAGACTGCACCTCAAGCACCGGACCGATCATAGCAAACGTCATCACATCCTTGCGGACTTCACCTTTAACACTCACTTTCAAACCAGCTTTTTTCAAGTCAGAAGGAGCATCCTTAAGTTCGTAAGTTTCCCCATCTTGGCCAACCAATGCCCAAGTACCCGGGCCTAATCCTTTGCGTTCAATTTCACCTTTGACAGTAATACTCATGCCGATCGCACCTCTGTTTTAATTGCTAAACGCGCCAGTCCGAAACACAGAAAAGCATTGACAATTAAGAATGTTTGTGATATCAAACCTGTGCCCAATCCCCAGACTGTGGGAGAGACAAAAGCATTCACCGCTAAACTGCTGGCAAAACCGATCGAAATTGCGATCGCGATCCACTTCCACTGTTGATGTCCCAACAGCAAAGCAATCAAAACCCCCGGAATCAAAACGCTAGCAAAAAAGGGATTCAGCATACTGCTGCCATTAATTGCACCGCCGAGTTCTGGAATAGAACTGCCCATCACCCGCATCGGCCACTGCGGCAAGTCAAATACAAACAAGTTCCGCAAGAAAAAGAACCCAGAACTACCAGCCATCAAGCCGCCGGAAAAGCCCCAAGTCCACTGGAACGGAAAATAATTCCGCAAAAAGAAAGCCAGCAGGTAAGAACCGAGCACCATTGCAATCTTAGGCAACAGGGCGACTGCACCGCCGTCAATCCAAAAGCGGGGGTTGAGATACCCGTTATCGCGCAGCCAGCGGAAGAAATCGCGGAAATTGACTTGTCCGCGCTGGGCTAGCTGAACTGCTGCGGCTGCGTCTAGGTGTCCTGAACCAAAATGGTTTAACGGATCTTCAGTGACTGTTCGCGACGACTGCAAGAGTACGCTGCGAATTGCGTCTGGTTCTGTGATGCCGGAGGCCTTGACAAGGGCTGCAACGGCTGCAACGTGGGGAGAAGCCATGCTAGTGCCTTGGTAGCCTTCAAAGACTTCGGCGCCAGTTTCCGGGTCGATCGTACTTTGCAGGATCTTGCCCATTTCAGAACCGCCGGGGGCTGCAATATCAACCCCTGCGCCGAAATTGGAGTAAGAGGCTTTTTCGTCGTCGGGGCCGAGGGCGGAAACGCCGATGACGTGGGGATAGCGGGCGGGATAGGAAGCGGAACTGTCGCCGGAGTTGCCGGCGGCTGCGATGATGACAACGCCTTTAGAGTGGGCGTAGTCGATCGCCTCTTCCATTAACTGACTTTCACCGCCGCCACCGAGACTCATGTTGATAACATCTGCACCGTTGTCAGCAGAAAATTTGATCGCTTCGGCGATGTCGGAAACCGTGCCGCCACCGCTGCCGCTTAACACTTTTAGCGGCATTAAAGCTGCTTCGTAGGCGATGCCCGCAACGCCGTAATTGTTGTTAGTTGATTGGGCGACAGTACCTGCGACGTGAGTACCGTGGCCGTTGTCATCGTAGGCTTCGGCGCGATCGTTTACAAAGTCGTAGCCCGGTACAAATTTGGTTTCTTTTAAGTCAGCGACTGGAGTAATACCCGTGTCAATTATCGCTACTGTTGTGCCGCTGCCTTTGGTTTCGTTCCAAGCAGATTCTACGTTGATACTGCGGAGATTCCACTGCTTGGTATACATGGGGTCGTTGGGAATCTCGAAAGCGCTGTAGACGTAGTTAGGTTCAATGTATTCGGTATCTTTAGCCAAATTTGATTTTCTCAGGGCGTTTAGCAAAGTGCGATCGCCCTTAACTACATATACATTGTCGCCCGCTGAGAATTCGCTGTTGAGTTGCGGTGCGACTTGGTACTGTTGGGCGATCGCATTTACTTCTTTCGCAATCTCAGCAGCACCCAAATCTTCGCGGAAATCCAGCACAATCGAGTCGTAAGTGCCTTGAGTAGCAAGTCCTGGGAAATTAGAAATCGCCCAGCCAAGCCCGATTAAAAATAAGCACAGAAGGAAAAACTTTTTCATTGCCGATCGTCCGTTTAGGGAAGGCGTGTTCACCACAATAACCCAATTTTCACCGCCAGCGCCAGTTTTCCTTGCTGCGACTTGTGGATATCTCCCACGCGAGCGTTTGGTAGTTTTCGGCAGTGGCTGTTGCTCGCTCAAAAATTGCTCTAATTTCTAGTTTAAATTGCAGAGCAAGTTTGAGGAGTTCAATTAATTGTATCATTAGAGAAGATGAGAAACTGAACAAGCGATTATTTTCAAAAAGGGTATTGCATGGAAAGAGGTTTAATGTGGCTGCCGCTGCTGGCAATTTTTATTGGGCTAGCTTGGGCAGGATGGAACGAGTATCAAAAGCTGGAAGCGTATCGCGTCTGGGCAGAACAATTCGCTAAAGCCAAGTACGATATTTATGCTGTACTCGGTCAGCAAGAAGACAGTTTAACTTGGGGAAAACCTACTCGCAGCGGGCCGGTAAATTTGCAAACTTTTTCTTTAAAAGACGTGCAATCGCTGCGGTTGTTAGTCAAATCTCAGGCAGTTGATTTAGATTCGCCACCGAATTCTGGGAGTCCAATCGCCCTCGAATTTTTGTTGAAAGATGCTCCTGCGGTGCAGGTTCCTTTTACAGAAATTCCTCTAGCGACTAAATGGGGAAAACACTTGCAGCAAGAATTGCAGCGCTTTAGGTGAAAACACTCTCCGGCGGGGCAGCGTATAAGATGTGAACTCTGCTGCTTTAAGTTACAAAAGTCTGTAAAACTGGTAGTAGAAATAGAACTTACGCAACAAATCCTTTGAAGTGTCATCTATAGAGGTACAGTACCCACGGATCACCCGGAGGACATGAGTTCTTGCAGTAAGTAGTAGGAGTAGTGTCCCAGTGCCTAACCCGCTCGTGTTCCGTGCGTACCTTAGAGTTAAAGTTATGAACCGCGCGTCCTAAAACAGCTAAATTGCCAGCCCCCCAATCTGCGGAATGCAAACACAAGAATTTTTACAGCGCTATCAACAGGGAGAGCGTAACTTTGGTCACATTGACCTCAGCGGCGCTAGTTTAAGCGGTGTTAACCTGCGAGAAATAGACTTCACTGGTGCTAACTTGACCGGTGCTAATTTGAGCTGGTCTTTTTTGAGCAATGCCAAGTTGATAGGGGCTTGTTTGCGCCGCGCGGATCTCCGCAGTGCGGGGCTAGCTGGGGCGAATCTGAGCGGGGCAAATTTGAGCGGGGCAAATCTTGCTAAAGCGGATTTGCGCCTTGCTTGTTTGGAAGCAGCAGAACTCAATTGGGCTGCGTTCCCGGAAGCGGATTTGGGCGGTGCTAATCTTCAAGGAGTTAAATCTGACCAAATTAATTTTGCCGGGGCTAAACTCGACGGCGCGAAGTTGATGGCGGCGGAATTGATGGAGGCGAATCTCAACCGCGCCAGTCTTGTTGGTGCTAATTTAACGGGTGCTAATTTGCGGGAAGCACATTTGGTGGAAGCGAATTTGCGATCGGCAATTTTAATCGGTGTAAATTTGATCGAATCTGACTTGAATGGCGCTCAAATGCGATCTGCAAATCTGACGGGCGCTGACTTGCACCGAGCTGTGCTGGCGGGGGCGGATTTGACTGAGGCGGTGCTGGATAACGCTGATTTGAGTCGAGCTAATCTGGCAGGTTCTTATTTATTGAAAGCGAGTTTTAAGAAGGCGCTTTTGCTGCGAGCTAACCTGCAAGCAGTGTATTTGTTGCGGGCGGATTTGAGCGAAGCTAATTTGCGAAGTGCTGATTTGCGGAAAGCTGATTTGAGCGGCGCTTATTTGATGGATGCGATTTTGGGTGAGGCGGATTTAAGAGAAGCTTGTTTGATTGAGTGCCGTTTGATTCGGACGAATTTGGAGGGGGCGCAGCTTACGGGTTGCTGCATTCAAAATTGGCAAGTTCAAGATGTCGATCTGTCGAGGGTTGACTGCAGCTATGTTTTTACTGAATTTGATTATACTGCGAAAGTTGCGGCAAATCGCTTTCCGGTCAATCGCGATTTTGAGTCGGGGGAATTGGGGCGGCAGCATCAAGAGGACAGTTCTATTGTGAAGGTGTGTTTTGATGAACCTCCTAATTGGGAGGCTTTGGTTTTTACGCTGCGTCGGGTGGAGTTGGAAAGCCACGAACTCAAATTTAACGTTCAATTTTTTGACTCTGCGGGAGAACAAAATTTACTGAGGCTGAGCGCGAACCGTTTGGTGAACGGCAAGATTTTGGGCGATCGCATTTTGGAACTTTATCCAGATATGTTGGAAAAGGTTTTAGCCAAGGACGCTGAAATTTTGAGTTTGCTCGACTTGGGGGTTCCTAGTAACAGTGTGGAGTCGGTGGAACCGAGTCACAAGGAAATATTGCTCAGAAGACAGGAAATCTACCAGCGAATGGTGCGCCAAATTTCGTTTATTTTGATGTCTCAGACGCCGGATAAATTCTCCGAAAGCGTGCAGCGGCTGTTGGATTATTTGAAGCAGCAAGGTATCCCGACAGAGCAGATTCAAAAGAAAGTCATCAGTCAGGCGATCGTGCAGCGGGCGAAGCAAGACCCGGTGTTTCGGGAACAGTTGCTCACGTGGGAGAAAACGGCGTCCGATCGCGTTCGTGGTTCGATGATGGGGGAAGCGGTGCGGTATGCGATCGGCCTTTTGAGCGATTATTAACAGTTAATTGTTAACACTTGAAGCGGGCGGCCCGCACTTGTTCTACTGGGTCAGAAACTACAAGCCTCGTGCAGTATGCCAAGCAAGACCCGAATTTTCGGGAAGATTTGATCAGGTGGGAGAAAACGGCTTCGGATCGCGATCGGTGTTAGGTAATGGGGGAAGCGGTGCGGTTTGGGATGCCCTGTTGTGGGAATGAATACACACAAAATCTTACCCCCATTCAAAATCCTCCAACCGGATCTCGATTTAACGGTGCGGTTAATTAGGATATAGTTCAGTTTCCTCCTTCAAAAGCTTACACAACTCATCCAAATCTTTCTTACTATGTTCAATGAGTTTTTCACCTCTGTTCTCTAGGTACTCAATATTAGTGGGACTTGCGTTGTCGATTTGATCGTGACCATTATCGCTACTCAATTGAAGTTGAAAACGATAGTAGTTTCGGTTATTTTCTTGATCTTTTTTAGTCACCATTAGCTGAGCAAGTTCATAGGCAACCGATTCACTTTGACCATCTAGAACAACGTTAAGTAAGGGAATAGCCCATTTTATTTGACCCCAATTTTTGGCTTCTTTATACTTATATTTCTTAGTTAGTGAACCCGTACCCAAAGAAACAACAAGGGTCTCAGTACGTTGTAGTTCTTCACCCGTTTTTTTCTTGTAAGAAATCATCGCCTCCATCATTGCAAGTGAGGAAGGATTATTTGCAAAAATTCCGCCGTCTACCAAAGCGTAATATCCTTCATCGGTATGATGTCCCGTTTCGAGTTGGTAGGGTGGAAAGAATGTCGGTGCAGCAGAAGTTGCCATTGCTGCTTCCCACATTTTGAATCCCGTACATACTTTCCGGCTATCAAAACTCTTGATTTCCTCTGCGTCCCGATTGCTTGTAAAAAAAATTGGTGCTCTGAGTTCGATATCATAGCTGGGGATGAAAATTTCTCGTAATGCCTCTTCAACCTTAGCTTCACCTAAAAGATCCTTTAAAACTTGTTGCCTACCTTTTGGGTTGTGCTTGGGTTGTAACAAATCATCAATATCCCCTATAATATACTCATTGAAAATCTTTTGTCCATATTTGCGATAGAAATTTACAAGTTCGGCAGCGGTATACTCTGGCTCACTATTGATGCTAGAATCTGAGTTTTTTCTAGTTAAACCCAGTGCTAAAATTCCTCCGGTTGAAGTGCCTGCAATAAAATCAAACATTGTTGCTATGCGTTTTCCTGTGCGCTCTTCAATGTAGTTGAGAACGATCGCAGGAATAATACCCCGAATACCACCACCATCAATTGAGAGAATTCTTCTCTTGAATTTAGTACCCATCACACGTACTCCTTTAGATATTGCTTAAATTATCAACAGAAATGAAACAAACTCCTACAGTATCAAAATACCAACAGCCAAGCTCATCATATGGTTTCCGGTTGCATCGGAATAATCAAGTCGAGTCAACAGTTAACAGTTAACCATTCTGTTTTTTGACCCCGAGTTAACAGTCAACACTCAACAATTATTTCGCTCGTGCAACCGGAATTTATATGAATCCCACCCGTTATTAGTGCCGTAACTTGCTGAGGGCGTGCCACGTTTTGTAGCCGACAATTCCATCTTGCGGTAAAGCCTTGCTGAGTTGCAATTGTCGCACTGCTACATCTGTCATCGCCCCGAAGAATCCGTCAATGGAACCGAAATAGTATCCATTGATTTTCAAGACATTCTGAACAATTTTAACAGCATTACCAGAACTGCCCTTCATGACTACCGGCATATTCACAGGTGCACCAGAGTATAGTGCTTGCCAAGTGATAGGGCCGACAATCCCATCTTCTTGTAAAAAGACGCGGTGTTGATAGCCTTTGACGGCGTTGTGAACTTGGATGCCGAAAATACCGTCAATCGCCCCGGAATAATAACCCCAATGATATAGAAGCTGTTGTAGTTCCTTGACAGCTTGACCTGTTGAACCCCTTTGTAAAGTGGGTTTGTTTACTCCCGTTGTTTCAGCAAATGCCAGAGTTGATTGAGAAGTAGTTTCGGCGACGAGAGCCATAGTTTCATTGTTCAAGCTTCTTTCTTCGGTGTACATAATGTGGTTCCTCTCAACATTTAAGTTTTGGTCTTTGATATTTCAGGTATAACTGGTGGAATTTGTGGATGCACAGTAACTTTTTCGAGTGTCACTCATTTGAGTGTCACTCGTTTGAGTTAGTCCCAGTGTTAACTGTTAATATCACTTCCGGCTGCGCCGGAATGAGATACTGAAAGAATGTTAAGAGTGCAATGAAGACAAGTTATGCCTAAACATCTAAAGTTGGAGCTTCCTCAAACTCCAGAAATAAGAGCAGGCATGATTAATTTTCCGAGGTGTCTAAAGGATTGTTTCTACTTACCAGTCTTGGCTGCGTAGCCGGCGACCCGCTAAGGCCCGCACTTGCTCTTCTGCGTCGGAAACTGCAAGCGATCGCAACAAAGGCACAACTCCCGGATTTTCGGGATAATGTTCGATAATCGCTTCGAGTGCTGTAAATCTGGGGTTGTAAGGAAAAGAACCGTTTTGATTTTCAGGATCGCTCAAAGTTCGATCGCGCAAAAACTCAAACATTCCCGGCTCGTCTTTCCATCCCCGCATTAACTCTACCAGGGCGATCGCCCGCACCTGCGAATCTTCATCTTTTTGAGCTCTACTTTTGAGCCACTCGAAAGTTTGAGACTGATTGGTCCACCCGCGCGCTAAGTTTTGCAAAGCGATTTGCCTGACAGCGGGACTCTCATCGCCCTCTGCTTTAGCCTCCAGCAGCATCCAAATTTCAGGATTGTCTGGCCAGTTGTAAGCGAGTTCAAGCACCGCCGCTTCCCGCACTAGCGCTTCCCCAGAATCGAGCTGAATTTTCAGCCAAGACAAGGTTTCCGGGGCGTCGGGCCACCCCCGCACGATCGATCGCACTAGCACGCTCAGCAGGTGAGAATCTTGCTCTGAATCGACCAGGCTTTTGAGGAAAGGCAGCGTCTCGCCCCGGTGAGACCAGCGTTTTGCGATTTCTTCCACCGCAGTTTCTCGGACGTTGAGGTGTCTATCTGATCCGGCGAGATTTTGCAACCAGCCAAAGACTTCGAGACTTTCTGACGCCAGTGTGGCGACAGCCTCCACTACTACTTGCCGCACAGTCCAGTAATCCTCGGAATCAGCTATTTTTTGCAGCAGGGGCAGGGTTTCTGGGTTGTCGGGCCAACCTGCAGCTATCTGTTGTAGGGCTATTTCTCGCAGGTCGGCGTCGCGATCGCCCAATGCTATATTTTTCAAAAAAGTCAGAGTTTGGGGGTTCCCAGGCCAGCCAGAGGCAATTGCTTGCACTGCTGAGCGCCGGACGCTCGAACTCGCGTCGGACTCGGCTTTATTCTTCAGCAGTGGGTAAATGTCTGGTTCATTGGGCCAGTGCGAGGCCAATTCTTCTAAGGCTGCTGTCCGCACTTCTTTACTGCTGTCGGATTCGGCTAGGGTTTTCAGCAGCAGGTAAACGTCGGCTGCGGCGGGCCAGCCTGCTGCCAACTCCCGCACCGCTACGGTTCGCAGGATAGAACTTCCTGTCTGAGCAAGGTTTTTTAGCAGGGAGGCGGTGCCTAAAAGGCTGTGCCAACCTCTGGCTATTTCTTGCCACGCACAGACTCGTACTCCCAAATTTTCGTCGGATTCGGCGACGGTTCTCAGCAGCAGCAAGGTATCTGTGCGATCGGGCCAATTAAATGCCAACTGTTCGAGTGCTGCGGTGCGAACTGCGGGACTTTGATCAAACTGAGCCAAGGCAGTCAACAGTGGCAAGGTATCGCTCGTGTCTGGCCAACCAAAAGCCATTTCTCGCACACAGGTCGATCGCACTGCCCAGCTTCTATCGGATTTGGCGAGGTTTTTGAGCATCAGGTAAATTTCTGGCTGGTCTGGCCAACCACGGGCTATTGCTTCGACTGCTGTGGCCCGGACTTCGCCACAGTCTGTGGAGTGAGCGAGTATTTTCAGCCAGGGCAGGGTTTGCGGGTCGTTTTTCCAAGTTTGGGCGATCGCCGCGATCGATCGATTGCGAATTTGATAAGTTTCCTGCAACTCTTGAGCGCTTTGATAAAGAATCAGGAAACCCGTACCGTATTGCGATAACTTTTTTAAAGCGCTTAACAGTTTTTTGGCAGTTTTTTTATTAACATCATTTTTAACTTTTAACAGGCATTGCGCTGCTAAAAACAAATTAATAAATTTTGCTTGTTGACCGTTTTGATCCGTGAGATATTCTATAATTTGGCTCGCTGTTTCTTTGTCGAGCTTAGCTGCAATTTCTCTGAGGACTTCGTGCAAAGATTCGTCCCGCCAGTGCTGGCCGAAAACTTGTATGTTGAGTTCGCCCCAAGTCAGTTGACCGATTTTGAGTTGGGCATGGATTAACTCTGCTACCGTCTGGGGATTATTTTCGGAAACAAGTTTTTTTAACAACATACCGATACCCTGCTCGCTGAAGTTTGTTTGCATTGACAATCCTCCCATCAGCTCGGATATTAGTTGAGATTTTTTTGAGCGAGCCTGGAGTATGGAGCCAATCGACTCTATTTTAGACGAAAAATACTGAGTCGGCAGGGCCCCAATGTAAAATCCGCCAGCACCCACAGGAATGTTAGGTGGTGGCGGATGGCGATCGAACAATTAAGCCGCTGAATTTAACTAACAGCTACTTGGACGCGATCGGCTGCAACCCGAACCGCAAAAGTAGGAATCTTTACCGTTTCATCATCCAGACATTGCCCGGTAGTTAGACTAAAGTTTTGTTTGTAAATGGGAGAAGCAACTTTGAGAGTCCCGTTGCGATCGCCCACAATTCCCCGCGACAAAACAAAAGCTTTGCTAAACGGGTCATAATTGCTGAGCGCATAAACTTCATCTCCGTTTCCCACTCGGAAAATCGCCACTTGTTCGCTTTTAACTAAAGCGCAAACTCCAGTATAAGGGGCGATCGCATCCAGAGAACACACATCTACCCAAGTAGTCACAGTATCCGAAACTTGTAATGATTGAACCATCTTCTTTTCCTGTTATTTTACTTCAATCTCGTTCCCAGTCTCCGGCTGGGAACGTAGGTTTCGAGGCTCTGCCTCGCCTCGCCGAAGGAGGCAGAGCCTCCCGGAATTCATTCCCAGGCTCTGCCTGGGAACGAGATTCTTGCTCCCTCCCCTGATTCAAGGGGAGGGCTGGGGAGGGGTTATCTTGCTCCCTCCCCTGATTCAAGGGGAGGGCTGGGGAGGGGTTATTCCGAAACTCCAACCAGAGCCTTTTCATGTTCGTTAGCCGGCCGCGTTTGTCCCCGTTCCGCAACACGAACAATACTCGGATCGGGCAAATCGGAATTCACAAAATGCTGGAACCGCTGCACTTTTTGCGGGTCTTCAATCGTCGTTTTCCACTCGCATTGATAAGTGTTGACTAAATGTTCCATCTGCGCTTCTAATTCAGCACAAATGCCCAGAGAATCCTCAAGAATCACCTGCTTTAAGTATTCAATCCCGCCCTCAAGTTTGTTCAACCAAGTAGCAGTGCGTTCCAATCTGTCGGCGGTGCGGATGTAGAAAACCAAGAATCGATCGATATACTTAATCAAAGTTTCCTTATCGATATCCGTCGCCAGCAAAACCGCGTGTTGTGGCTTAATTCCCCCGTTACCGCACACGTACAAATTCCAACCATTCTCTGTTGCAATTATCCCAAAATCCTTGCTTTGAGCTTCCGCGCATTCGCGAGTGCAGCCAGAGACAGCAGATTTAAGCTTGTGGGGCGATCGCAAACCACGATACCGCAATTCAACTTCGATCGCCAAACTCGTTGAATCCTGCACCCCAAAGCGGCACCAAGTGCTACCCACACAAGATTTTACAGTACGCAGAGCCTTACCGTAAGCGTGTCCCGACTCAAATCCCGCATCAATCAACCGACGCCAAATATGCGGCAATTGATCCACGCGAGCTCCAAACAAATCAATCCGTTGCCCGCCAGTAATCTTAGTATAAAGCCCAAAATCCCTGGCAACTTCACCCAAAACAATCAACTTATCCGGCGTAATTTCTCCCCCCGGTATTCGCGGCACAACCGAATAAGTACCGTCGCGCTGAATGTTTGCCAAAAAGTAATCGTTTGTATCTTGCAAACCGACGTGAGACTTCTCTAAAATATGGTCATTCCAAGTAGAAGCCAGCATCGAACCAACAGCAGGTTTGCAAATTTCGCAACCCTTACCTTTCCCGTGTCTTGCAATCAACTCCTCAAAGGTTTTAATTTCTTGAGAGCGCACTAAATGGTACAATTCTTGACGAGAATATTCAAAATGTTCGCAGAGATTATTTTTGACTGCAAACCCAGCTTTCTTCATCTCCGCCTTGAAGATATCCGTCACCAAAGGCACGCAGCCGCCGCAGCCCGTCCCAGCTTGAGTGCATTTCTTGACGCTGGCAACATCGGTTAAATTGCGATCGCGAATCGCTTCACAAATCTGCCCTTTGGTAACATTATTGCAAGAACAAATTTGAGCCGAATCCGGCAAACTGTCTACTCCAAAACCCGCCGATGCTCCCCCTTCTCGCGGTGGCATCAACAAATCTTCTGGATGCGGCGGCAGAGCAATTTCATTTTGCATGAATTGCAGCAAAGTGCCGTAAGCCGAAGCATCTCCCACGAGAATTCCGCCTAAAATCCGGCTGCCGTCTTGATTTAAAACTAATTTTTTGTAAATGCCTTGGAAGGTGTCAGCGACAACAATTTCTTTAGCATCGCCCGACTTGGGAAAAGGATTTCCAAAACTAGCGACATCCACCCCCAATAATTTGAGTTTAGTGGACATATCCGCACCTGTAAAAGTGCTTGTGGGACGGGCATCTTGCCCGTCATCCGCTACACGGCTCAAAGTATCTGCTGCTACGCTTGCCATTGTATACCCAGGCGCAACTAAGCCGTAGATGCGATTTTGATACAGGGCGCATTCTCCGATCGCATAAATGTCAGGATCGGAGGTTTGGCAGCTATCATTAATCACTATGCCACCGCGTTCTCCTACTTCTATACCGCAACTTCTCGCAATTTCGTCGCGGGGGCGAATGCCAGCAGAAAACACAATCATATCTGTTGCCAATTCCGAACCATCAGCAAACAGCATTTTAGTAACTTTGCCATCTTCGCTGACAATTTCTGTGGTAGATTTGCTGGTATGAACCGAGACACCCAAATCTTCTATTTTGCTGCGGAGAATTGCACCGCCCATATCGTCAACTTGCACGGGCATCAGCCGCGAGGCAAACTCAACAACGTGAGTTTTGAGACCCATATTTTGCAGAGCATTAGCACACTCTAGACCTAACAAACCGCCGCCAATTACTACACCTGTTTTGCAATTTTTAGCGTAATCGGACATCGATTCCAGGTCGTCAATTGTCCGGTAAACAAAAGTTCCTGTAGCGTCTTTACCTTTAATTGATGGCACAAATGGATAGGAACCGGTCGCGAGAACAATTTTGTCGTAGGGAACTTCTAAACCGTTGGCTGAAGAGACTATTTTGTGTTCCCGGTTAATGGCGACTGCTTTGTCGCCGATGTGAAGCTTTATGTCATTTGTGTGATAAAATCCAGGTGGAACTAAAGATAAATCTCCCGCTGTTTTGCCAGAGAAAAATCCGCTGAGGTTTACGCGATCGTAAGCAACGCGCGGTTCTTCACAAAAAGTAATTAAATTCCAGTTTTTGGCTGCATCCGAGCTGACCATTAACTCTAGGAACTTGTGACCTACCATGCCATTGCCGATTACAATGAGGTTTTTTTGGGCTGTCATTAGAATCTCTTTTATCCCGTTTATCAGTCGTTGGGTTTATTAATATAAGACTTTATTGTAAATTTTTGTACTTATAGATACAAAAAATGGAGGTTTATGCAATTGTCGAATACTCCCGATTGCATTTTTGCATGATAGACTTGTTGCATAAATCTTTGATTGATAGCTCGACCGCAGATGCAAGGCAGATAAACACCGATTAACGCAGATAATTTCAAGAATTGAGTGTGAGTGAATGCAGTTCAAGTCTGATATGTGCGATCGACTTAAGTAGGTGCGTCAGTCGATTTGAGATTGGAGATTTGAGATTGGAGATTTACTCCACAGTTAAGTATGGTGCATCAGCTAAGTGTTTGTGACAAAACGATTAATATTTTTACTGTGACGCACCTTACAGTTTTCTAATTTTTAATTATTATTTAAGCGCCCATGCCCGAATACTGTTTCAAGCCCTGCCGCCAAAGCCAGCGATTCCACACAAAAAACACCGCACTCCAACCCAACATTACCAACAAACCGCGGCCTAGATCTACGGGCAATCCGATCAAGATTGAAGCGGGAAAATGAATCAAATAAGGAAACGGCGTCCACAAAACTACTTCGCGCACCGGTGCGGGAAACACTTCTAGCGGCGCGATAAGTCCCGATAAAAACAGGTAAATTAGAAACCAGAATTGCTCGATCGCACTTGCCCTCTCCAGCCAAAAAGCAAACAGCGCAAAGGTATACTGTATCAAGAACCGCAAGCAAAAAGCCAAGACGATAACCAACAAAAACAGCAAAAACCTGCCCAAACTCGGCAGCCAAAAAGCCTGCGGGTAAAGTGCAAAAAACAGCAGCACTAATCCGCATACAAAGGGCAGCCTCGCAAACCTTTCGGAAACGTGAGATGCGAAGTGGTGCCATACGGGATCGAGAGGCTGCAACAATCTATTAGATAGCCTGCCTTGCACTACTTCCTTTTCAAACTCCCAAATCACCCAAACTACATTTGTTTGCCTGACAATGAAAGCCGCTAAAAAATAACGGGCAAAGTCGATCGCATTCAGCCCAAATTGACCCGTTTCTGCCGCCTGCATCCAGACACCCATCAAGATAAACGGCAAAGCTCCCGACAGCGCCCACAAAAACAATTCCGCCCGGTATTCGAGCATATAAGCGTAGTAGGTAACTAGCAAAGTTTTAGCAATTTTGAGGGATTTTGTCATATCAATTGTAGATTTAATTTTTCGGTGTTAGCAACAGGTAAGATGCCCGTTCCACAAAACATTGAAAATTTAGTGGAACAGGCATCTTGCCTGTTCCATTTTTCGGTGTTAGCAACGGGCAAGATGCCCGTTCCACAGAACATTAAAACTTTAGTGAAACAGATATCTTGCCTGTTATGGAGAATGAACCCAGCCAAAAACATTACACTTTTCCCGTGCGAAAAACTCTACCAATTACCTCTTCAATTGGCGGATCGGTAACAGTCAAATCTATCACTTCCAACTCCGCCAAAATCTTCGCCACACTCACCGTCAGCTCCTCCCTTTTGACTAAAAACCGCACCGATTGTCCCTCAATAGATTCTACCTCTCCGTAAGTAAAAGCACTATCTTTTTCCAGCGGCTTAGCTAATTTTACCTGAACTTCCCGATAAGGTGCAAACCTGTCGAGCAATCCGTCCAAACTGCCATCATAAACTAATTGCCCTTCATGGATTAACAAAACGCGCTTGCACAAAGCAGTAATGTCAGCCATGTAATGGCTCGTCAACAACACCGTTGCTTGATAGCGCTCGTTATATTCTCGCAGAAATTGCCTGACGCTAAACTGTGCGTTTATATCCAAACCTAAAGTCGGTTCATCTAAAAATAATACCTCCGGCTGGTGCAGCAGCGCCGCCATCAATTCAGCTTTCATGCGTTCGCCTAAAGAAAGCTTTCGTACCGGCTGATTCAACTTGCCTTCTAGTGACAGCATCTCTGTTAATTCTCCGACTCGCCGTCGATAATCTGTATCGGGAATGCCGTAGACAGCGGCATTGATTCGCAGAGAGTCAAGCACGGGTAAATCCCAAATTAACTGCTGTTTCTGACCCATCACTAAAGTGATTTTTTGCAGAAAATCTGCTTCCCGACGGAAAGGAGTACGATCGCACACACTCACCGTACCCGCAGACGGATAAATCAAACCAGTCAGCATTTTCAGCGTAGTAGTTTTGCCCGCACCGTTAGCACCGAGAAACCCCACGACTTCCCCCGGTTCAATACTAAAAGAAACGCCCTCAACTGCTTTGATATTGCGGTAAGTGCGACTAAAAAAGTGTCGCACTGTTCCTTTAAGTCCCGGTTCTTTAATCGCTACCGGATAAACTTTGCTCAAGTCTTCAACTAAGATAATTGGCATCGGCTCAAATTTTAACTTTTATTTTAATCTAGGGTATTTCCATCAGGCTTGTGCCAAGATGGAGCGATCGAGCTGTCTAGTAGGGTGCGCCCATTGGTGACAAGTTAAGACTGTAAGTCTTTTGTCAAGAGGCTTTTAGAGAATTGTTGAAAAAAAACTGGTCAGAC
>NZ_JAUBPI010000070.1:0-33584 GCF_036700645.1 Microcoleus sp. S36b_A4
AGTAAAACCGGAGTCAAAATCCTCCAAAGGTTTACCCTACATACTCCGACGCCTTTTGTCAATGGGGGAACTTCAGTCCAATCTTGCACCAATGTCAGCAACAGGCAAGATGCCTGTTCCACAAATACTAAATGTTCTTGTGGAACAGGCATCTTGCCTGTTCTAAAGAAGGGTTCAAAAAATGAATACAAACTTAATTGCCAAGCATTTCTAACTCAATTCTTAATCCCCGTCGCCGCAATCCCCCGAATAAACTGCCGTTGACCGGCCAAAAATAGCAACACCACCGGCACTGTGCCAATTACCACCGCCGCCATCAACAACTGCCAACTGCTAGTAAACTGTTCCTGAAACTCAGCCAGAACCAACTGCACAGTCCGCAACTCCGGCCGCGTCGTAAACACCAGCGGCTTAAACAAATCGTTCCACTCCCCGATAAACGTAAACAAAAACAGCGTCACCAAAGCAGGGCGGGCCAAAGGTAACATCACCTGCCATAAAACCTGCCAGCGGTTAGCCCCATCCAGCATTGCCGCCTCCTCCAACTCCACGGGAACCGTCATAAAATACTGGCGCAGCAGAAAAATCCCAAAACCATTAGCAGCCGTCGGCAAAATCAGCGCCCCGTAAGTATTCAGCAGATGACCCCACTTCAAAACCAAGAAAATGGGAATCACCAAAAGCTGAAACGGAATTACCAGCGTTGCCAAAACCCCCAAAACTAGGGCCTGTCGCCCCCGAAACTTCAGCCTGGCCAAAGCATAACCGGCCAAAGCAGAAGTCACCACCTGAAAACCCGTCACTGCGATCGCCACTAGAGTAGAATTAAGGAATGCCAACAAAAAATTGCCCCGTCGCCAAGCCTCCTGATAGTTCGCAAAAGTCAGGCCGGTGGCCTTGACACCGACACCCGATGGTGATATTGAAACCAAGAATACAGCAGCCAGTGGCAGCAGCACCAGCGCAGCACCCGCCAGCAACAAAATAAAACTCAGCAGTTCCAGCGCTTGAGACCTGTCAAAGGATTTACCCATAAATTTGTGAATTAACCTAAAATAATAAGCCTGTGAGGTTCTCCAACCCGATCGCATCCCCGATTCCCATACAACAACATAATAGTCGTAGAAGGAAAGAAGGAGTACCTAGGGAGGAAGTTGTGATTAGGATATAATGTTATAGATAGAGTTGGTACTGTAAAACCCTGAAAGGTGGAGACATAGACCGTATTTCTATCATCTATTTCCGGGCAAAAGATCGACTAACGACTAATTCAAGTAATTAGTAAATAGATAGCATTCTAGCGATAGTCTTTCTGGAGTGTTCGACGGCAAAAGTCCGCCAAACACGCACGCTTGACGCCAGTTTTTCCCGGAACGTCAAAGAAAAGTTCTTTGTCGAAAGCATCCTCAGCTATAATCTGTGATTTAGATGGGGTGCGTTCAAAATAGGTAAAGTGTACTGTCACTGACCCCCCATTTTAAAGGGGTTTCCAAACATCCCGGAAGCTTATATAAGGAGACTACATATCTATGCCCCAGCTTGAGGCCAGCCCAACAATTGACTTTCAAACCGAAACTTACAAAGATGCTTACAGCCGCATCAACGCCATTGTGATTGAAGGCGAACAAGAAGCTCACGACAATTACCTGACACTGGCCGAACTGTTGGCTGACAAAAAAGCAGAGTTAGTTGGCTTGTCCAAGATGGAGAACCGCCACATGAAAGGCTTCCAAGCTTGTGGCCGGAATCTTAAAGTCACGCCGGACATGGCATTTGCCAAGCAGTTCTTTTCGGAATTGCACAAAAACTTCCAGACGGCCGCGGCCCAAGGTCAGATTGTAACTTGCTTGTTGATTCAATCGCTAATTATCGAGTGTTTTGCGATCGCAGCTTACAACATCTACATCCCCGTCGCCGATGACTTTGCTCGCAAAATCACCGAAGGCGTCGTCAAAGAAGAATACAGCCACCTCAACTTTGGGGAAGTCTGGCTGCAGGCTCACTTTGAGGAATCAAAAGCCGAACTCGAAGCTGCCAACCGCCAAAACCTGCCCATCATCTGGAGACTGCTAAACTCTGTTGCAGACGATGCCCGCGTTTTGGGAATGGAAAAAGACGCTTTAATTGAAGACTTTATGATTGCCTACGGGGAAGCCCTAGGTAACATAGGCTTTAACAACCGTGATATCATGCGGATGTCAGCACAAGGCCTCGCAGCCTAGTTAATTTGGAAATAAGGAATGGGAAAAAAATTAAAAATTAAAAATTAAAATTGGGATACCTCATTTTAAAATATAAATTTTTAATCTTCCCATCTTCCATCTTCCATCTTCCATCTTCTATCCTCCATTTTCAATCTTCCTTCATTTGACAACTTAATGTTTGGTCTAATCGGTCACTTAACCAGCTTAGAACACGCCCAATCAGTAGCTAACGAGCTGGGCTATCCAGAATATGCCGATCAAGGTCTCGATTTTTGGTGCAGCGCACCGCCCCAAATAGTTGATCAGATCACGGTAACAAGCATCACTGGACAAAAAATAGAAGGCCGCTATGTGGAGTCCTGTTTTCTGCCAGAAATGCTAGCCACTCGCCGGATTAAAGCAGCCACTCGCAAAATCCTTAATGCGATGGCACACGCTCAAAAAAACGGGATTAACATCACTGCTTTGGGCGGCTTTTCTTCGATCATTTTTGAGACTTTCAACTTGCAGCAAATTAAGCAAATTCGCAATCTCAAGTTGGAGTTTGAACGCTTCACCACCGGTAACACTCACACAGCTTACATCCTCTGTCGCCAAGTAGAAGAAGCAGCCCCTAAATTGGGGATTGAACTTTCAAAAGCCACGGTAGCCGTTTGTGGTGCTACTGGCGATATTGGCAGTGCTGTGTGTCGCTGGCTGAATGTTAAAACAAATGTAGCAGAATTGTTGCTCATTGCCCGCGACAAAGAACGATTACAAGATTTGCAATCGGAATTGGGGCGAGGCAAAATTATGGACTTGGAAGAAGCCCTCCCCCAAGCGGATATTGTAGTCTGGGTAGCCAGTATGCCCAAGGGAGTAGAAATTGACCCTAAGACATTGAAGCAACCATGTTTATTGATTGACGGTGGCTATCCGAAAAATCTGGCAACTCAGGTTCAGCATCCAGAAATTTACGTACTCAATGGCGGCATTGTGGAGCATTCCCTCGATATTGAGTGGAAAATTATGAAGATTGTCAATATGGATGTACCGGGCCGACAGTTGTTTGCCTGTTTTGCTGAATCAATGCTGCTGGAATTTGAAAAAATGTATACCAATTTTTCTTGGGGACGGAATCAAATTACAGTGGAGAAGATGGAACAAATCGGTCATATTTCTGTCAAGCACGGTTTCAGACCTTTATTAATGTCAGTTTGATGTGATTTGTTGTGGTTATTGGTTATTGAGGAAAGTTTTTCTGATAATAACCAGTAACTTTTTTTATACAGTTAATAGTGAATTTTTAACAGTTAACTATTAACATTAGATCCGATCGCACAACCCAAAAAAAAGTAGTTGGCAGTTCGGAACCAGCCGATGTGATTGGTGGCAATAGTTTGTCTTCAAGTCTTCTGATCTTTGAATTTTGGCGACAAAAGGTAATATAGACAGGGCTGTTACAGCTTCCGAATGGGTGAGTTCGATCGCGCTGGTGTCGCTTTTTGGACTGGGAACAGTTCAGCAGGGTTAGGCCTTTTGTGGCGGTGGGGAACCCAGGGCCGGGGGGAAAGAGGGGCGTAAAAATCAGCAGCAAGCAAAAATAGTGTAGCAAAAAACGAGGCTCCAGCCTCTGGTTTTCAACAAGCTTAGTAAGCCAAGCATAATTCAAAATTTAAAACTTCCAAATTTCCCCTCTTTTTCAGCATCCCCTGACAGGGTAGGATCTGGAAATAGTCGATCGACAAAACCTGACAAAACCTTATAGAAATTATCAGCGTGCCAAACCCAGACCGTAAACCCTTACTCTTAGATTTTGAAAAGCCCCTGGCCGAACTCGAAACCCGAATTCACCAGATTCGCGAACTCGCCGCAGAAAACAGCGTCGATGTCACCGACGAAATTCGCAAACTCGAAGCTCGCTCAGCCCAACTGCGACAAGAAATTTTCAGCAGCTTGTCCCCCATGCAGCGGCTGCAACTCGCCCGTCACCCGCGCCGCCCCAGCACCCTCGATTACATTCAGGCAATTAGCGACGAGTGGATCGAGCTTCACGGCGATCGGCGCGGCGGAGACGACCCGGCCCTCGTCGGCGGAATTGCCCGCATAGACGGGCGTCCCACAGTCATCATCGGCCATCAAAAAGGGCGCGACACTAAGGACAATATCGCCCGCAACTTCGGCATGGCGGCTCCCGGTGGCTATCGCAAAGCCCTGCGGTTGATGGAACACGCCGATCGCTTCGGAATGCCAATTTTCACCTTTATCGACACTCCGGGGGCTTGGGCGGGCTTAGAAGCAGAACAGCTCGGACAGGGAGAGGCGATCGCCTGTAACCTCCGAGAAATGTTTCGCCTCGACGTTCCCATTATTTGCACCGTCATCGGCGAAGGCGGTTCCGGCGGCGCATTGGGTATCGGTGTCGGCGAGCGGCTGTTGATGCTGGAACATTCCGTCTACACCGTCGCCACTCCCGAAGCTTGCGCGGCGATTCTCTGGAAAGACTCTGGCAAAGCTAACTTGGCCGCAGAAGCCCTGAAAATCACTTCCTGGGATTTGAAAAACCTCGGCGTTCTCGATCAAATAGTACCAGAGCCGATCGGCGGCGCTCACTCGAATCCCCTCAAAGCTGCGTCCATACTCAAACAAGCTTTGTTAGAAAACTTAGCAGAACTAACCCAGCTTACGGGTCAGCAGCGACGCGACCTCCGGTATCAAAAGTTTCGCCACATCGGTGTATTCACTGAAATTGCGGCTTGAGCCGATCAATTCAGAGTTATCGGTTATGAGTGAAAATCTCTTAACTTCCAACTCATAACTGATAACTCACCAGTCACTATTCTGCGAATCAGTCAGCAGTGTTATAATTTCTCAGGTGACACCGGCTTAACAGTTCTTAATGTTGATCTCATAATTAACTGTGATCACCCGCAGCAGACAGCTTTCTAATTTGGCGAAGAAGGCTGCAACGCTTGAGGGACTTGCCGAGCGAAAGTATTAGGACACTGAATGAACCATCCCACAACAAAGCAGGCTCTGATTACCGGAGCCAGCAGCGGTATTGGCAAAGCGACGGCTCTAGCGTTCGCCGCCGAGGGCATAAATCTGGCCTTAGTTAGCCGAGAGTCGGAAAACTTAGAAGCAGTTGCCGCAGCAGCCCGAGCAGTCGGAGTGAAAGCAGAAGCTTATCCCTTAGACTTGGCAAAAATTGAGCAAGTGCAAAGCAGCATCAGCGCGATCGCAGCTCAATTGGGTTCCGTAGATATCCTGGTCAACAGCGCTGGCATGGGCTACACCGGCTCTTTGACGGAAACGCCGCTAGCCGAGTGGCAGAGCGTTCTAGACCTCAATCTAACTAGCGTTTGGCAGTGCATTTTAGGAGTTTTGCCCTCCATGCGCGATCGCCGATCAGGAATCATCATCAACGTTTCCTCGATCGCCGGCACCCAAGCCTTCCCCAACTGGGGAGCCTACTGCGTTAGCAAATTCGGTCTCATGGCTTTGTCTAAAACCTTAGCAGCCGAAGAACGAGCTCACGGAATTCGCGTAACAGCAATCTGTCCGGGTTCTGTCAACACTCCCCTGTGGGACACAGACACCGTGGACGCCGACTTCGATCGCACCGCCATGTTAACCCCAGAAATCGTCGCCCAATCAATTCTGCACGCAGTTCAGTTGCCAGCAAGTGCAGTAATTGAAGAAATCACCCTCATGTCCAACGCAGGAGTTTTGTGAACTTGAGATTTTAGACTGCTGGATTTTTCTCGAATTCAACAATCTTTGAATCTCTAGCTATAGCGGTTCTCCGATAAATGAGGTATACAGAAACCCTGTAATGTCAAGCTTTCCAGGTCAAAATTCGTACCTCACATTTTTGAGAAAGGCTATATATCCCCCAATCGAAAATCTAAAATCGAAAATCGAAAATCGATTCACCCTCACACCAACTTGTTATGACAATTGCATCTTCCGCCGATTCCAATGGCTCGAACTCACTCTCGACTGACAGCATGAAACTGTTACAAACCGCAGAGAACAACTCCCCGCGCATCCCCACTCGACCCGATCGCAATTCCTCGCACGGTCAAGAATCCCACATACCCGTACCCTCAGAAGTAGGCCAAGAAGAAATGATGGCCGCCGTTCGGACAATTCTGCTGGGAGTAGGAGAAGATCCTGAACGGGAAGGATTGCTCAAAACCCCGAAGCGGGTAGCAGAAGCAATGCGGTTTCTCACCAGCGGCTACAGTCAATCCCTCGAAGAACTTCTTAACGGCGCTATCTTTGACGAAGGTCACAACGAAATGGTACTGGTGCGAGACATCAGCGTATTCAGTATGTGCGAACACCATATGCTGCCGTTTATGGGCCGAGTTCACATCGCTTACATTCCCAACCAAAAAGTAGTGGGACTGAGCAAATTAGCCCGAATTGCCGAGATGTACAGCCGCCGATTGCAGGTGCAAGAACGTTTGACGCGCCAAATTGCCGAAGCCGTTGAGACAATATTGGAACCGCAGGGAGTAGCTGTAGTAATGGAAGCCAGCCATATGTGCATGACGATGCGGGGTGTGCAAAAACCCGGTTCTTGGACAGTTACGAGTGCCATGTTGGGCGTGTTTCAAGAAGAACAGAAAACTCGCGAAGAATTCCTGAATTTGATCCGCCACCAACCGGCTTTCTTTTAGTCATTAGTCATTAGTCATTAGTCATTAGTCATTAGTCATTAGTCATTAGTCAATCACTTTTTGGGTGGTGGCTAGCAATTAAGCAATTTGGTCACTAGCCCCCAGATTCATCCGCAGTCGCAATCTAAAATCTAAAATCTAAAATCAGATGACGATCGACTGATAAACCCATAAAATAGACGGGTGACTCATGACTTGTGACTAAATGAATCCTATTAAATTCGGTACAGATGGCTGGCGCGGTATCATTGCTGACGATTTTACATTCGATCGCGTAGCGTTAGTCGCTCCCCTAGCGGCACAAGTTCTCGCACAAACTGGTGGTAGCGATGGCAGCAGCGGTACTGTAATTGTCGGTTACGACCGCCGATTTCTGGCTGAAGAATTTGCCCAAACAGCGGCTATTGCAATCCAAAACGCAGGATTTGACGTGCTACTTAGCGAATCCTACGCCCCCACTCCAGCTTTCAGTTTAGCTGCCCAACAATTAAATGCTTTGGGTGCGATCGTCCTGACAGCCAGCCACAATCCCGGCGCATATTTAGGGTTAAAAGTCAAGGGCGGATTTGGCGGTTCAGTTTCCCCCGAAGTTACTCAACAGATAGAAGCCAAACTCGAAAATCCGGCGGCACTTTCAGCAACTCCCGGCAAATTGGAGAATTTCAATCCTTGGCCCGCTTACTGCAAAACCTTGCGGGAAATGGTAGATATTGATGCGATTAAAGAAGCGATCGCCAGCGGCAAAATTACAGTATTTGTAGATGTAATGCACGGTGCCGCCGCCGGAGGATTAGCTCAAATTTTAGAAGAAACGGTACATGAAGTCAACAGCGATCGAGATCCGCTGTTTGGCGGCGGTGCACCAGAACCTTTGCCGCGCTACCTGTCGCAGTTATTTCGGGTGATGCGTACTCACCAGCGAAAAAGTTCTGGTTTGTCAATCGGATTTGTATTTGACGGAGATAGCGATCGAATTGCAGCCGTTGACTCTAGCGGCAACTTTCTCAGTTCACAAATCCTAGTTCCCATATTAATCGAACATTTAGCAAAGCGGCGCGGCTTGACCGGGGAAGTCATCAAAACAGTCAGCGGTTCAGACATAATTCCCAAAATTGCCAAGCTGTACAACTTGCCATTATTTGAAACGCCGATCGGTTACAAGTATATAGCCGATCGAATGTTAACCACCCAAGTCTTAGTCGGCGGCGAAGAATCGGGAGGAATTGGCTACGGTACACACATCCCCGAACGAGATGCTTTACTGTCAGCGCTGTACTTATTAGAAGCAGTTGTCAAATCCGGGGAAGACTTAAGCGAAATTTACAGCCGACTGCAACAAGAAACAAGCTTTACTTCAGCTTATGACAGAATCGACTTGCACTTAGCAAACATGGAAGAAAGGTCGCGTTTGCTGTCCCTGCTGCAAAATCAACCCTTAACAGAAATCGCCGGCAAAGCAGTTGTAGATTGCAACAAAGTTGACGGATATAAATTCCGTTTAGCCGACGGAAGTTGGCTGTTAATTCGCTTTAGCGGAACCGAACCTGTGTTGCGGCTGTATTCAGAAGCCGCGACATTGAAAGAAGTTATGCAAAACTTAAACTGGGCGAAAGCTTGGGCGCATAATTAATCGAAGTTTTCAGCCGCAGATAAACGCAGACAAATGCGGATAAATTGATATCAAATCTCTATTTCTCTGTGTCCTCTGCGCCCTCTGCGGTAAAAAAAATATTCTTCATAAATAAAATCGTATTGCCGTAGCAATCCTCCCATCAATTGTGAACTCTTTCTCTTCTCTTATCTTCTCTTACTTCGCGTCCTAGCGCTTACGCGCGGCTTCGCCTAACGCACCTTCGCGGTTCGTAAAAAAAGTCTTACTCCCCAATGAAACACTATTGCTATATCAGATAAATTTTAGGATAAAAGCAAATGGCATACAGCGATTTAAGCCTTGCGAGAGTCAAAAAAGATTTTGGATTAACTTTAGATGAAAGTCGCAATTTGTTTGCCGAGACAAAACCAGTTTCACCCTCAGAAATTTTAACAACAATCCTGATTTATTATGTACTGCTAGCCACTTTTATTTCCACAGGAAAAGCTCGCTCATGATTTTTAATTGCCCCGATATTAGCAGAAGTTCGGCGATTGTCAAACAAACGAGTTTCTCTTTTTTCCGGTAAGGATTTTACTGTCGATCCAGAAAAAGGTTTGCAAGGATTTTGCGATTATATTATTAGCGGTTCTTCAGAACAATTGTTCATCAGTGCTCCGGTTATAACAATTTTTGAGGCAAAAAAGGAAGATATCATTGAGGGTTTGGGTCAATGCGTAGCGGCAATGGTAGCGGCACAATGTTTCAATCAAGACCAAGACACTGAGGTCGATCGCATTTACGGTTCAGTGACGACTGGCACTAACTGGAAGTTCTTAATTTTGGAGGAAACTATTGTTTATATCGATCCGATTGAATACTATATTCAAGATGTTGATAAGATTTTGGGAATTTTGTTGCAACCATTTTCCCAATATGTTTGTTAATATGAAGCCGTAAGTTTTAAGAGAAATAATGACTGATCGCAAATTGCTAGTTGTAGCTACTGGAAATCCGGGTAAACTCAAGGAAATGCAAGTTTATCTTCAGGATTTGGGATGGGAATTGGAACTCAAACCGGAAGAGTTGGAAATCGAGGAAACAGGCGAAACTTTTATTGCTAATGCTTGCTTGAAGGCCTCTGAAGTGGCAAAAGCAACGGGCAAATGGTCGATCGCCGATGATTCTGGTTTAATGGTAGATGCACTCGACGGTCAACCGGGCATTTACTCCGCACGGTACGGGAAAACCGATGCTGATAGGATATCTCGACTTCTCAAAGAATTGGGAAACGAACAAAACCGGGAAGCACAATTTGTTTGCGCGATCGCGATCGCCCGTCCCGACGGTACAATTGCCTTGCAAGTAGAAGGAATTTGCCGTGGCGAAATCCTCCACACTCCTCGCGGTACGGGAGGTTTCGGATATGACCCCATTTTCTACGTACCCGCACAGCAACAGACTTTTGCAGAAATGACACCCGATATCAAGCGATCGCACTCTCACCGCGGTCGAGCCTTTCATGCTCTCATACCACAAGTAGCCAACATTGTCAACCCATAATGAAGAAAAAAGCCAAAATATGGGGTAACTGTGGCATTGGATATTGACACTTAGGTATCACAACTAAACAGGAAAGAGGTTTTTCGTTGGCAATGATTAGTTGCCGATGACCCATTACCTGTTTCGCCTGTTTGGCCAATGCCCAATGCCCCAGTATCTTAGATTGCCTCCAAGTTCTTTTCCCCAGTCCGAATCCGAATAATTTGTTCTACAGGGGAGATGAAAATCTTGCCGTCGCCAATCTCGCCCGTGCGGGAAGCCGCGATAATTTTATCAACCACCATGTCAACCTGATCGTTTTCCACAACAATCTCCACCTTGAGCTTTTGCAAGAACTCAACGGTGTACTCAGAACCGCGATAGCGTTCTGTCATGCCCTTCTGACGGCCAAAACCTCTAACTTCAGAAACAGTCATCCCCACAATACCAGCATTGACGAGTGCGATTTTCACTTCGTCTAGTTTAAAGGGGCGAATAATAGCTTCAACCTTTTTCAAGTTTCTCACTCCTAACAGTTAGTACCTTCGTTATATTACTTAATCGGCGTGACATCTTTTAATATCACTGCCAGCAGCAAGTATTTTGTCAAGTATATTACCGTATCTTGTACTCGCGATGAAATGCACGCCAACCTTTAACAATATTCTCGAATTTTCCAGGGGCGCGGGCTCTCGGCTCCGGCCGATCGCGGTAGAGTTAAGAAAGACAGCAGCAGGCGTCCCCCGCCGATCTGCTAAAACAGAAAAAGAACGCAGGAGACAGGAGTTTTCCGAGTTTCCGCTTTGCTATGTCAGATTTGCACATATTGCTGAAAACTATAATTGCCAGAGGCGGTCAGTTAAACTATTCCTATGCACCCAGCCAGCCCTCCCCCTGACCGCAGCGGGCTTGATGCCCTACTGAGAAATCGCCCCTTCCTCGCCTTGTGGACGGGCCAGTTATTAGCCCAAGTGGCGGATAAAATTTTTTATGTATTGCTGATTATTCTGCTGAAAACCGGCGACTACCGACCCTGGCCAGTTTCTTGGCAACATTCGGAAAATTCAATGCTGTCAGCAGTGATGATCGCCTACACCGTGCCGGCGATCGTCTTTGGTTCCGTAGCCGGTATCGTGGTAGACCGCTTTTCCAAAAAGCAAATGCTGATCGCCTGCAACGTGATTCGAGCCGGGTTGATTATAGCTTTGCCGTTTTTGCCCAAAGCTTTTGTGGTTTTGCTGACGATGACGTTTTTGATCTCTACCGTAACGCAATTTTTTGCTCCGGCAGAGCAGGCGGCAATCCCCCTGGCCGTGGGGCGAGAGGGACTGATGTCAGCAAATGCGCTGTTCGCCTCGTCCACAATGGGCGGGATTATTGTCGGGATGACGATCGGCGAACCGCTGTTTAGTTGGGTCAAACACAGCTTCGGGGCAGCTTCTCAAGAGTTTTTGCTGGGCGGGTTGTACCTGATATCGGCAGGTTTGATCTATGCCATGCGGATCAAAGAAAGTCATGCCGGCAGCAGTGGCAAAAACGTCCATCCTTGGCAAGATCTCAAAGAAGGTTTGCGCTATTTGAAACACAATCACCTTGTCAGCAACGCGATGGTGCAGTTGACGATTTTGTATTCGGTGTTTGCAGCGCTTCAGGTGCTGGCGATCGCACTTTCAGGCAAAATAGGTCTCAAAGAAACTCAATTTGGCTTTTTGCTCGCTGCTGCGGGAATTGGAATGGTCTTCGGTGCCGCCTTTTTGGGACACTGGGGTCATCGAATGCACCACAAACCTCTGCCTTTAATCGGTTTCTTGATGATGGGTTTTGTATTAGCAATGTTTGCCTTTACTCGACAGTTATGGGTGGGATTCGGATTGAGCGCTTTGTTCGGTTTTGGTGCTTCCTTAATTAACGGCCCGATGCAAGCTCTGATTCAAGAAAAAACTCCAGAATCTATGCGGGGCAAAGTCTTTGGATTTGAGAACAATGCGATTAATATTGCTCTGAGCCTGCCTTTAGCGATTACTGGCCCTCTGACGGATGCTGTCAGCAAAGCAGTCGGCTCGGATGACGTCGGCTTGCGGATCGTGTTGCTGAGTTTGGGCTTTTTGGTTTCGGTGATGGGAATGGCAGCTTGGAAACATACTCGCAAAGTCTTGCAGGATGTTCTGTAAACTTTGCAAAGAAGGAAGTTCGGCAACGGATTGTGTAACGGATGTAACGGATGTCAGGAATAAGGAATAAAGAATAAGGAAGAAGGAAGAAGGAAGATAGAAGAGGGGAGGGGTGTCAACTTAACGTCAAATGTAGTACCGATCTACTGTTTGACGATGATTGTCCAGATCCCCTGAGAGTTGGGGGGAACCGGAGCATTCTCTTTAGTTTCCCTTCCTAACGGGAATGGGAGGGGGAGCGATACTCGCGTCTAAACAAGATTTATCAACGGTTTTAGGCTAGTGTTGACACCTATGGTAAGAGGGAAGATGGCTTTCTTTTCGCGATCGATCGATAACATAGCAACCGCCCTGATGATTAGGACGTTCTTAATTGCTGAAACGATGGTTTTTCTTGTCGAAGGCCGCAGAACGAATGCTATACAAGCGTCATATAGCGGTACACCGGCATAGAAGCCGCGATTTCCTCTGTTTCTTTTCTTCCTCTGGTGTTCCACAATGTCTCGATCGGGCGAACCCTCTGCGATCACGAAATCTTTTGTAAAATCTCACCACTTAAATTTTCCTAGTTTCATTAATTGAGATTAAAGTAGTATAAAAGCTTTCATTAAAAATCATAATTAGTTTAAGGAAGGAAATACTGTGCAACTAAAAACTAAAGTGACCATCAAGCGTGCAACTGGTGGATTTGCTCTGATTGACAGCTTGATCCGCCACGGCGTCAAGCATATTTTTGGTTATCCCGGCGGTGCAATTCTGCCGCTTTACGACGAACTCTACCGCGCCGAAGAAACTGGCGCTATCAAACATATTCTGGTGCGCCACGAACAAGGCGCTGCTCACGCGGCTGACGGATACGCCCGCGCTACTGGCAAAGTTGGGGTTTGTTTTGCTACTTCTGGCCCTGGTGCAACTAATTTAGTGACGGGGATTGCGACAGCCCACATGGATTCGATCCCGATGGTAATTATTACTGGTCAGGTGCCCCGTGCGGCGATCGGCACTGATGCGTTTCAGGAAACAGATATTTACGGGATTACCCTGCCAATTGTCAAGCATTCCTATGTAGTGCGCGACCCCAGAGATATGGCGCGAATTGTGGCAGAAGCTTTCCACATCGCGAGTACAGGGCGGCCGGGGCCTGTTTTGGTTGATGTACCCAAGGATGTGGGTTTGGAAGAATTTGACTATCTGCCCGTGGAACCCGGAGCAGTGAGAATTCCGGGCTACCGGCCGACGGTGAAGGGAAATCCTCGGCAAATTAATCAAGCAATTCATTTGCTGAAGGAAGCAAAGCGTCCTTTGCTTTATGTGGGCGGCGGGGCGATCGCGGCGGGGGCCCACGAGGAAATTAAGGAACTCGCCGAACTTTTCCAATTGCCGGTGACGACAACGCTGATGGGCAAAGGTTCCTTTGATGAAAACCATCCTTTGTCGGTGAAAATGCTAGGGATGCACGGCACTGCTTACGCTAATTTTGCCGTTACCGAGTGCGATTTGCTGATTGCTGTAGGGGCGAGGTTTGACGATCGCGTGACGGGCAAATTAGACGAGTTTGCCGCGCGCGCTAAGGTGATTCACATCGATATCGACCCGGCGGAAGTAGGCAAAAATCGCGGCCCTGACGTGCCGATTGTCGGAGATGTCCGCCAAGTTTTGCTCGATTTGCTGCGCCGCTGTCGGGAAACTGGAGTTTCGGGGAAGACCGGACAGACTGCGGAATGGCTGCAGAGGATCGATCACTGGAAACAGGACTATCCGTTAGTTGTGCCTCATTACCCAGATATTTTGGCTCCGCAAGAGGTGATTTCGGAATTGGCTACTCAAGCGCCAGATGCTTACTACACAACAGATGTCGGTCAACATCAAATGTGGTCGGCTCAATTCTTGAACAACGGGCCGCGCCGCTGGATTTCCAGCGCTGGTTTGGGAACGATGGGTTTCGGGGTGCCGGCGGCGATGGGCGCGAAAATGGCGCTACCCGATGAGCAAGTCATTTGTATTGCTGGCGATGCTAGCGTGCAAATGAATATTCAAGAGCTGGGAACATTAGCACAATACGGCATTAATGTCAAGATTGTGATTGTAAATAACGGCTGGCAAGGCATGGTGCGGCAGTGGCAGCAGGCGTTCTACGGCGAGCGTTATTCGTCGTCGAATATGACTGTGGGGATGCCGGATTTTGTGATGCTGGCTGAAGCTTACGGCGTGAGAGGGATGCTGGTTTCGCAACCGGAGGAACTCAAAGATGCGATCGCCCAAATGCTCGCTCACGACGGCCCAGTGCTGATGAACGTGAAGGTGACGAGGGACGAAAACTGCTATCCGATGGTAGTTCCAGGTAAGAGCAATGCTCAAATGGTTGGTTTGCCCGATCGTAGCAAGTTGCACTCTGCGGAGTTGGTTTATTGTCCCAGTTGCGGCGCGAAGAATGTTTCGACGAATAACTTTTGTCCTGAGTGCGGGACAAAAGTTTAACGAGTTTTGAGTGGGGACTTAGGCAGTGCCTATTAGTCTCAACTTAAGGTCAAACGTAGTCATAGACTGCTGTTTATCGTCGAGGCCAGATCCCCCCTAGCCCCCCTTAATAAGGGGGGGACAAGAGTCCGATCAAAGTCAACCCCTACTCCCCTTCTTAAGGGGGATTTAGGGGGATCTGGCCTCGGATAAAAGCGAGAGATATCAAAGGTTTCAGACTTAAGTTGACACGATGAAAGGCAATGCGATGTCTTTACCAGGCTCTGCTTTTTCACATTTAAAACCATGTCCGCTGGCATCGCATCGAGAGCTTTAATGTGTAATCTCTAAGCATATTTTATGAGCCAGTGTCTAAACCCTGATTGCCTATTCCAAAACCCGTCTGGCTATACAAAATTTTGTCAAAAATGTGGGAATAAACTGCTATTGGGCGATCGCTACGGAGCCCAAAAAATTATTGGACAAGGGGGATTTGGGCGCACTTTTCTAGCTATTGACGAGTATAAACCATCTAAACCTCCCTGCGTTATTAAACAATTTTACCCCCAATTTCAAGGCATTTCTAGTATCCAGAAAGCTGCTGAGTTATTTGAGCTTGAAGCAGTACGCCTAGAACAGTTGGGTAAACATTCTCAAATTCCCGACTTATTAGCATATTTTAGTCAAGATGGACGGCAGTATTTAGTCCAAGAATTCATCGACGGTGAAAATTTAGCCGAAGCACTAGAATCTAAGGGATATTTTAGCGAAACGCAGATTCGCGACTTGCTTAATAATTTACTACCTGCCTTCGAGTTCATTCACTCTCGCCAAGTAATTCACCGGGATATCAAACCAGAAAATATTATTCTCAGACAAGATGGGCAAATGGTTTTAGTTGACTTTGGAGCCGCGAAATATGCGACACAAACGGCTCTAGGGCTAACGGGAACGAGAATCGGGACGGCGGGATATATGGCACCAGAACAAGCCAACGGTAAACCGATTCCTGCTAGTGATATTTATAGTCTGGGTGTGACTTGTCTGTGTCTGTTAACTCAGATTGAGCCGATTGATTTATTCGATGATAGCGAGTTTGAGTGGGTGTGGCGAGAACACTTAAAAGCATCTGTCAGTTCGGAACTGGGTCAGGTTTTAGATAAAATGATACAACCTGCTATTAAAAAACGTTATCAATCTGCTACTGAAGTTTTGCAGGCTCTTGGTAGTCAATCACCTCAATTATCAGCTCAAACACCTCCACCAGCAACGCCACCAGACTCGCTTAAATCAGCGCAGGGTGTTGACTATACTCGTCTGCGGGATTTATTAGCAGCAGGAAAGTGGAAAGAGGCGGATCAGGAAACAATAAAGGTAATGCTGAAAGTAGCTAGACGGGAGAAGGAAGATTATTTTGATACGGGCTCAATTGATAATTTTCCTTGCGATGATTTACGCACCATCGACCAGTTGTGGGTAAAATATAGTCAGGGTCGCTTTGGTTTTAGCGTCCAGAAAAAAATTTGGTTGGAAGTGGGCGGCAAAGTTGATTGGGATACTGAAAAGAACCTAGGCGATCGCGTCGGTTGGCGAAAGAGGAGAAAGGGGAGGAAAGATTGGTTGGAGTACAATGATTTAACCTTTAATCTGCAAGCACCAGAGGGCCACCTACCGTGGGTTCGTTGTTGCGTGCAAGTGGGGTTTGGGTTGGTGGGCTGGTGGGGTTTGGTTCTCTTCTCTCGCATCGAGAGCTGTAAGCTGTAATCTATAGTGATTTCAGCCCTTTGTTAAGCATTTTTTTAAGGATATTTTTCAACGAAGTTATCGGCTTTTGGTCATTTCATTACCTGTGACGCTTTGATATCACTCTTCAAACAACAGACTTGCGAAATTCGGGTCATAGCAATTGGCTAACACAAACTGTTTAGGGTTCAGAAACCGGGTTTTTTACCAAATATTTGGTTGTAGTCAGAAGATTCGGTAAAAACCCGGTTTCTTTGGTCAGTGCGTAAATCCTAATCTACTCTAAATTCGAGATAAACTAATGCGTTATGCCATTGTGATTGAAAAAACACCCAATAATTATTCAGCATATCCACCAGATTTACGCGGATGTGCAGCCACAGGCGCTACCCTTGCGGAAGTACAGCAGCAAATTAAAGAAGCAATCGAATTTCACTTAGAAGGATTGCGAGAAGAAGGTTTACCGATTCCCGAACCAACTACGATCTGTGACTATGTAGAAGCACGGTAGTATGGCAAAATATTTCATAAATTAAGCACAAATAGAAGCTGATTTAGGCGCAAAACAAGCAGCGCAATAAATCCGAGGACTAAAGTGCCCACTACCAACATTTTTTATTACTGGTAATTGACCCGATATAATATCAGAAATAAGTATGAAAATCAAATAAACTTTGTGGTTTACTGAAAATAGGAAAATTCGCGGTAGTGGCAAATGAATCTTTATTTGGGAATAGATTTCGGCACGACTGGCGCCCGATCGACTGTCATAGACTCCCAAGGTACAATACATTCTGAGACAGAATATACTTTTGCTAACAACGGGCAACAACAGCCTGAATTGCCCTCCGTGTGGCAAAATGCCCTGTGGGATTCGATCGAGCAAATTCCCCCAGCAATCCGCAATCAGGTAAGGGCGATCGCCATTGACGGTACATCCTCCACTGTCATGCTGTGCAATACCGACGGTATACCAGTATGCGAGCCGATTTTATACAATGATGCGCGCGGTGCAGCGGTGACAGAGAGATTGCGGGCGATCGCGCCGGATAACCACACAGTATTGAGCGCTACATCGAGTCTGGCCAAACTCCTGTGGTTGCAGGAGGGCGGGCACGGGGGCACCGCCCCTACGGTTTTCCTGCATCAAGCTGACTGGCTGGGATTTCTGCTGCACGGAAAAGTTGGAATTAGCGACTATCACAATGCTTTGAAACTCGGTTTCGATGTTGCTACTTTGTGCTATCCGAATTGGCTGATAGAGGGAATTGCGGGCGCTGCAACTCCTGAATTGCCGCAAGTTGTCGCACCGGGCACGCCTGTGGGGGAAGTGAGAGCTCAAGTGGGCGATCGCTTCGGTTTTCCCCGCGATTGTATAATTTGTGCTGGCACAACCGATAGCATTGCAGCATTTTTAGCAAGCGGTGTCAATTTACCAGGGGAAGCAGTAACTTCTCTCGGTTCTACACTAGCAGTCAAACTGTTAAGTCATACCCGCGTAGATGATTCTAGATACGGGATTTACAGTCACAAATTAGGCGATTTGTGGTTAGTTGGAGGTGCTTCTAATACCGGAGGTGCGGTGCTGCGACACTTTTTTACTGATGTTGAGTTGGATAACTATAGCACACAAATTGATCCAGCACAAGAGAGTTTGCTGGATTATTACCCATTGTTGAAAAAGGGCGATCGCTTTCCGATTAATGACCCGAATTTGCCACCCCGACTCGAACCGCGTCCAACTGATTCAGTGGAATTTCTGCACGGTTTGCTAGAAAGCATAGCGCGGATTGAAGCGCGGGGATATCAATTATTGCAAGAATTGGGTGCAACTCCTTTGACAAAAGTTTATACTGCTGGCGGCGGGGCTAAAAATGCGGTTTGGAGTGCGATTAGAAAGCGTTATTTAAAAGTGTCTGTATTAACGCCGATTCATACTGCGGCTGCTTATGGGGCGGCGTTATTAGCAATGCGAAGTTTAACTGATTAGAGTTATTGCATAAATCTTGGATGGATAGGGAAACCGCAGATGTGTGCAGATTAACGCAGATTAACGCAGATGCTTAGCTATATTTTTACTTAAACTCGCTGCAACTTAGCTGTTCTCGGATCGATGATTTTTCTGCCCAAACCTGAAAACTTAATTGCCAGATTAGTTTTATCGCCTTCTCCCAAAACGTGGGTAATTTCTCCAACTCCAAAAGCATGATGAAAAACCCGATCGCCCGTTTGCCAATCCACCGATTGTCCATTGTTTCCCGCTTTAGAACTCGCAGAATTTGCTGCTGAATTATTAGTTTTTCCTTTAGATGCAGCCGTTTTCCCGGCTTTAGTTTTCTTCGCACTTCCAGCCAGCAAATGCGGCGGCAATTCTCCTAAGAATAGCGAAGGGGTGCAGTGTTCCCGGAAACCTCCCCAGAGGCGACGTTCGCGAGTGTGGGTGAGAAATAGCAATTCCTGGGCGCGAGTGATGCCGACGTAGCACAAACGGCGTTCTTCTTCGATCGCTTTGGGGTCGTCCAAGCTGCGGAAATTCGGAAATAAACCCTGTTCCATTCCGACTAGAAATACTACGGGAAATTCTAACCCTTTGGCGGAGTGCAGCGTCATCAGCGACACGCGGGAATCTTCTTCCTGCAAGTCATCTAAATCGGATGCTAAAGATGCTTTTGCTAAAAATGATGTCAGCGTCGGTTCTTCGTTTTGTTCTTCAAATTGCAGCACAGCATTGTACAATTCTCTGACGTTTTCTATGCGATTTTCTGCTTCCTCGGTTCCTTGATTTTTCAAATCTTCAATGTAGCCTGAATCTTGGATAATTCCTTGGACAATTTGCGAAGCGGGCAGGGTTTCAACTTGCGATTGCCAACGACCAATCATTTCGGCAAACTTAATAATAGCTTTTGCCGATCGCCCTGCGAGAGTATTGACAGAAGATTCATCGCTGAGGATTTCCCACAACGGAATGCCCAATTGAGTTGCAGCGTCTTCGACTTTGGAAAATGTGGTATCCCCAATCCCGCGGCGGGGAGTATTGATGATACGTTTGAGGCTGACGCTATCGTCGGGATTGGCAAGCGTCCGCAGGTATGCTAGGATATCTTTGATTTCTTTGCGATCGTAAAACTTTAGACCGCCGACAATATTGTAGGGAAGGTCTAAACGCATTAACGCTTCTTCAAAGGAGCGAGATTGAGCGTTCGTGCGGTAGAGAATGGCAAAGTTACTGCCGTTTTCGTATTCGGAGTTTTGGCGCTTTAAGGAATGAATTTGACCTGCTACAAATTCCGCTTCATCTAATTCGTTGTCGGCGCGCCAGACAACAATCGGAGCTCCCGGTTCGCGAGTCGGGCGCAGAATTTTTTCTATCCGTTCGGTATTGTGTTCGATCAAGTGGTTCGCGACTTGCAGGATGTTTTCGCGCGATCGATAATTTTCCTCTAATTTTACCATTGTCCCAGTCTTCTCGTCGGACAAACCATCTCCGAAATCCTCTTGAAATTCCAGCAAGATGGTATAATCTGCCATCCGAAAGCTGTAAATTGATTGATCGACATCGCCCACGACAAAAATCGAGCGGTTTTGCCATTTATCGAAGCTTTTCGGGTCGGCGTTATTTGTCACCAACATCCGAATCAAATCATATTGAGTGCGGTTGGTATCTTGGTATTCGTCAACTAAAATATGGCAAAACTTTTTATGCCAGTAACTTAATACTTGCTCGTTTTGGCTCAAAAGTTTAACTGGAACGAGGATTAAATCGTCAAAATCTAGGGCATTGTTGGCCGCTAAAGCGTCTTGATAGCGACTGTAAACATCGGCAATCACGCGACCTCGATAATCCGGTTCTGCGGCGTGGTATTCTTGAGGCGACAACCCTTTATTTTTAGCGTTGCTGATGATATAGCGGACTTTTCGCGGGTCAAATTTCTTGTCGTCGAGGTTCAGGATTTTGGTGACGATTTGTTTAACGAGACTTTGAGCATCTGACTCGTCAAAAATCGAAAAGTTTTTCTTCCACTGGCGGCCTTTTTCGTCTTGGTATTTTTCAATATCGTAGCGGAGAATGCGGCCGCACAAAGAGTGAAAAGTTCCCATCCAAATGTGTTTGGTAATTCTTTGGTAAATTTGCGATCGCAATTTCGTCTGCACATCCGGGGCTAAGTCTACCAAAGGTTTGCCATATTCGGCTTCAGCTTGCTGAGTTGCCAGCAATTTCTCAATTCTTTCTTTCATCTCCCTGGCGGCTTTATTTGTAAATGTCACCGCGAGAATATTTTCAGGATCGACTCGATGCGTGCGAACTAAGTTAGCAACTCGGTAAGTTAGAGCTCTGGTTTTGCCGGAACCAGCGCCCGCTACTACTAACAGCGGCCCGTTATAATGGGCGACTGCTTGGCGCTGAGATGGGTTGAGGTGGCTGAGGAAATCAGTGGTTTGAGTCATAGCTAGAAAGTTAGTTTAATTTTTTAAGCGGTAAATAATACTTGGTATGCGATACTGCGAGTTTTTTTAACGTAAGGTGCGCTAGGCGCACCCTATATTATAACTAGATAGGTGATTTTTTTAACTTTAAATATTTTTGGGTCACGCGAGTTGTTTAAGGTAAGGTGCTCGGCGCGCACCCTACACTATAAATAGATAGATAATTTTTTTTAACGTTTAAATATCCGTGTCAGCCAAATTGCTGCTAATATTCCCAAGCCAATCCAAATGGCAATAATCACAACAGCGGCAGCCCGATTTATCGGTTTTCCTCGCTCTATTTCTGCGGCGGCTTTTTCCCGACACTCGGCTAAAACCTGTGGCGGAATCATCTTCAGTACCAGCCAAATGCCCACAGGTACAATTATCAAATCGTCCAAGTAGCCAAGAATCGGTATGAAGTCAGGAATTAAGTCGATCGGGCTAAAAGCATAGGCAACCGTAAGCCCTGCTAAAATTCTGGCGTACCAAGGTACTCTCTGATCTGTACTGGCTAAATAAACAGCGTAAGTCTCTTTTTTTAGTCGGCGGGCAACTTGTTTTAAGGATTGCATCTTTTAACAATTTTTCATTTTTAAATTTTATTTAAAATGAAATAAGAGTTACGTCGGAGTGTCATAAACTGGGTGGGTTTCTATATTTATCGTTGCCAAACGTCTTATTTGACCCAGAACACCAATTTTTTAGTGGAGCGTCCTGCGGACATCATAATAACTCATAATTTATTCAGAAGTACGGACTATTTTTGTAGTTGCGAAAAATGTAACAACCCGGATATTTAGCAATTTCAGTGGGAAGGTAAAGTATAGCATCTGTGGTATGTGAGGAGAATCAAGTTTATGAATTCAAATTTGCAACGTCGCGATCGCATTAACTTCCGCAGTCTGGTAACAGCGTTGTGTTTAACCTTAACTCTCGTGAGTTTTGTGGGATTAGATCCGGCGGTGGCTCAAGAACAGCGGATCAGAACGCTGACTGTCACTGGCCGGGGTGTGGAAGCGATTCCAACAACTCAAACGCAAGTGCGGCTGGGGGTTGAGGTGCAGGGGAAAACGGCGGCCGAGGTGCAGCAGGAAGCGGCGAGGCGATCGTCCGCTGTGGTAGAGTTGCTGCGATCGCGCCAAGTCGAAAAACTCGAAACTGCAGGCATCACCCTCAATCCCATTTATAACTTCGACAACAACCAACAGCGCTTGACAGGCTATACGGCGACCAATACCGTCAGTTTTCGGATTAATACTGCATCTGCCGGCACTTTGCTTGACGATGCGGTGAATGCCGGAGCCACACGCATCGACGGCGTGAGTTTTGCCGCCACCGAAAGTGCGATCGAATCTGCTCGAAAACAAGCACTCCGCAAAGCAACTCAAGATGCTCAAGCGCAAGCGGATGCAGTCTTGAGCGCCCTCAACTTGAAGCGGGGAGAGATTTTGGGCATTCAAGTCAACGGTGCGATCGCGCCACCTCCAATGTATCGGCAAGTGGCTGGTGCTCGCATGGCTGCTGCTGACGCTACAACGCCTGTCGTAGGAGGGGAACAGCAGGTAGAAGCTTCTGTGACTTTGCAATTTGGATATTAAATAGTTAGGGGTTGAACTGGCTACATCAGCTTGACCCTAACTATTTCTCGATTTATCAAGCAGCTTTTTCTACAAAAAACTTTAGCCGTTTTAACCACTTCTGGCAGTAGTCTAGAAACGGAATCTCTCCTTCTTCAGGGGGAGAGTTCCTCAATAAATAGACTCTCTGTTAAACCGTAGGCGATCGCATTCCTCCTAAACAGAAAAGAGTGGGCTCTTTTCTAAGATCCACTCTCTGTTAAACTCTCTTAGGGCTAACTTGAACAAGCTAGATTTAAGTCCTTACTTTACCTAGTCCTTAATGATTCTCTTGTCATGAATGACCACTTGATCCTTGAGTTTAGGAGTGCCGGAGATGTGAATATCCGTATCCATATTTTCCTCGGTGGATTCGGCTAGATATTGGGCAGATGACTTAACATCCTGCGCTGCACGTTTAGCAGATTGGGCTGCATTTTGGGCAGATGATTTTAAATCCTGCGCTGCACCTTGAGGAGATGGGGTTGCATTTTCGGCAGATGACGTAAAATCAGGCACTGGAGGTTTAGCAAATTCGGCTGCATTTTGGGCAGATGACCTAAAATCAGGCACTGGAGGTTTAGCAAATTCGGCTGCATTTTGGGCAGATGATTTAAAATCATGCGCTACACCTTGAGGAGATTGGGCTGCATTGTGGGCAGATGACTTAACATCCTGCTTAACATCCTGCGCTGCGTCTTTAGCAGATTCGGCTGCATTTTGGGCAGATGACTTAACATCCTGCGCTGCACCTTTAGCAGATTCGGCGGCGCTTTGAGCAGATGACTTCATTGATTCAGCAGCACTCTTGCCAGATGACTTAAGCGATTCGGCTGCACTTTTTATAGATGGCTCAACTGCTTTCGCTGTATCTTTTACAGTCGATCTAAACTCCTTAGTTGCCCCTTCAATTTCTTGAGCTACAGCTTTGGCAGAAGGCTTAACTTCATCAGCCGTACTCTTAATAGAGTCCGCTGCACTTTGTATAGAAGGCTTGACACCTTCGACTGTCTGCTTGACTGAATCTTTTACTTCTCTAATCGTAGGTTTGACTTCCTCGGATGCACTCTTGACTGCATCTACTACAGAAGGCTTGGCTTCTCTAACTGTCTCATTGACAGATTCGGCTATACCTTTAATCGAAGGCTTAGTTTCCTCAACAGTCTCCTTGACTGCTTCTGCTGTAGCTTTGATAGATGGTCTAACTTCCTCAGCAGTTTCCTTTACTACTGTCCCTAGCTCTTCTACAGTGTGTGTAATACCGTCTGCTACGCTGTGTGCTGCATCCCCTAAATTATCTACAGCACGGTTAACAGTATCAGCAGTACCTTTACCAATCATAGCGCCCGCAACTGAGCCTGCTACAGCACCAAGAATTCCTCCAGAGCGAGCACCGAGTATACCACCAACTGCTGCTCCAGCTATCCTCGCACCAATGCCTGAGCCTGATGATTGATCTTCCTGTGATTCTGCATTTTCGTTAGTCTGAGCCTGAAGCTGCTGGTTTTCGCTATTGTCAACATTCTTTTCTTGGAAGTCAGGATTGGCTTCCGGCTTGTTAAAAGGCTGCTTATTATCAGTCATAAGATATCCTTGGCTATTAGTGCTACATTTACTAGGCTAACTATATACTTCTCCGAAAATCTACTGCCTAAGAACTAGATTCTGACTGTTACTTAAGAAGTAGATTCTTAAAAATACTGGCCACTACGGCGCTAGCGACTCGCTGTTCATTCGACATTGAAGAAGCTGGAGGCGCGCGTTAGCGAAGCCCTCGAAGAGGATCGCATATCTCGCACAGTCTTAGCTTAGCCAGCCAAAAAAAACTAATATATACAGGATTATTTACTGATTAAATGATTAATAAATATTCTTAAAAAAAGTGGAGTGCCAGCTTATAATTTAATGTTTTTAAATAACCAAGTCTTATATTTTCTAAAAAATTAACTATTAAATAATTGAATTAAGTGATTTGTTTTGTAGAGGTTGCAGATGTACGGTCGGAAAGGCTAAATATGCAAGTCAGAGAAACCAGTATCCACAAAGATTCGGGATTTTCAACTGATTTTTTTTCATACCCTGATTAAGTAATGCCAGATTTTGGAGTGATCTAACTCACGAGGAGAGCTCTTTGAACAGCAACTTGACCGCTTTAGCCACAGAATCCCGATCGCACTTACGTGTAATTGGGCATAAGTGCGATCGCCCCCAACGAACTCAGCACAATCGAATTACTACCGGATCAGCGCTCAAAGTACCCGATATCGACTACAGTAAACACAAAATATTATGGGCGGTAATTAGAGTGATTGAGACTTTAGCAACAGGAATCGCAGCAGCCGGTTCGCTGCTAGCATTGGGCGGATTGGGCCTAGAGTTGAACTATCGCCGGACTGGGAGTGCAAATAAACTAGAACTAACAGCCGGAGAATGGCACTTAGCCATCTCCGAACCCAACCGCTATCTTTTAGTCGGGGAAATGGAGTTCCGCAACCTGACACAGCGATTTGAGATTATGTTGCCGGAAGTGCGGGCACAGGTGAAACTGCTGTCAGACGGAAGTTTGGATGGCGTTACCTCCGAGACAAAGGTGATTCCTTGCCACAAAGACGCAGCAGCCAGAGCAGACGATTACTGGTTCGGCTATATTGTTAAAGCCCAAAAAAACACGAAAATTAAAGTTTCTGTAGACATTCAAGGGCAAGATTTAACCAAATTGCAGTCGGCTTGGGTGCAAATACATTTCGTCACCTACGGCCCAGGCGGCCGCATCCCGAAAGTCCGTAACGTAGTAGTCCCGCTGCAATTTCCCAACTCGGAGACAGTACCTAATGCCCGAAATGTCGGAGTTGCCGAAGTTTTGCCGATTCGCACCCACATCCTGACGGAATTGGACAATCCCGTCGAAATTGTCAAGCGTTACGTGCTGCCCCGCGCCCAGAAAGGCGATATAGTCGCCCTGGCAGAAACTCCCCTAGCTTTGATGCAGGGACGCTATCGCCATCCCAGCGAAGTCAAACCCGGATGGGCGGCAAAGCGAGTGTGTTTGTTTTTCTTACCCATGTCGAGTTTGGCCACGGCTTGCGGGATGCAGACGTTGGTTGATGTAGTAGGCCCTTGGCGCGTAGTAGCAGCATTTGCGATCGGCGCTGTGGCTAAAATATTTGGCAAACCGGGAGTCTTTTACCAACTAGCAGGGGAACAAGCCAGGCTGATCGACGACGTTACCGGGACTTTGCCTCCCTTCGACCAATTTATTGTCCTCGGCCCGGACAATCCCCAGCAAGTTGTAGAAGAAATTCAACGAGAAACCGGACTTGCGGCAGCCATCGTAGACGCTAATGACTTGAAAGCAGTTAAGATATTAGCAGCGACCTCCGATTTATCGGTAACATTCTTAGAGCAAGCCTTGCGAAGCAACCCCGCCGGGAATGCTGACGAGCGCACACCAGTCGTTGTAATTCGACCTCTGCCACAAAAATCTTGAGTTGAAAACAGAAAATTAAAAATTCAAAAAGATGATTTGCAATTTTTAATTTTCGATCGAGCAAGAAAGGGAGAAGAATCAAAAGTTATAAGTTTTGAAATCAAAATTTACCCATTCAAAACTCCAAACTTATCTAACTCTTCCCCTTTCTGAATTTTTATTTTTAAATTTCCATTCTCCACTTTTATGCTATGACTTCATTTCCCTCCCAAAACCCAAACCAGGTTGTGATTCGCCCGTTTCAGTATCGCGATATCGAGGTGATGGAACAACTGTGCGCGGAAACAGCCGAAGAGCCAGAAAACCGCAAGGGCGCAAGCTGCGACGTGGTAATAGGTAGAAAGTTGCAGCAGATACGTCGCTGGTACGGACTACTAAAGATTTTTAGCTTGTTTCCCAACCCTTGTCAGTCCCTGTTCCGGGCCCATGTTGCCGAAGAAGAGGGGAGCGTTAAGGGCATAATTCAGATTTCTCCTTTCAACCGCACCCGCAGCACTTGGCGGATCGATCGCATAGGAGTAGACCCAGAAGCCCGCAGCAAAGGAATTGGTTCCATGCTGCTGCGGTACTGCTTTGAGGCAGTCTGGGAGGCGCGGACGTGGCTGTTGGAAGTGAATGTCGGCGACAACACTTCCTTGGCTTTGTACCGGCAAAACGGGTTTCAGCCTTTGGCCCAGATGACTTACTGGACGATCGCCCCAGAACGCCTGCAAGAAATGGCAAGCTCGACCCCAGATTTGCCCAACCTGCTGCCTGTGAGCAACGCCGACGCTCAGTTGCTCTATCAACTGGATACCGCGTCTATGCCGCCCCTGGTGCGCCAAGTATTCGATCGCCACATTCAAGATTTCAAAACCAGTTTTTTCGGCGCTTTAGTCGAAGGTGTCAGACAGTGGCTGGGCAAAACAGAAGTAGTCAGCGGCTACGTGTTTGAACCGCAGCGCAAAGCCGCGATCGGCTATTTTCAGGTGCAGCTATCCCGCAACGGCCAGCAACCGCACGTTGCCCAGTTGACGGTACACCCGGCCTACACTTGGCTGTACCCAGAACTACTGTCCCAGATGGCGCGCCTCGTTCAAGATTTTCCGGTTCAAAGCCTGCAACTGGCTTCCGCTGACTATCAGCCGGAACGGGAAGCTTATTTAGAGCAATTTGGAGCAGTGCGCGTGGAACACAGTTTGCTAATGTCTCGATCGGTGTGGCACAAATTGCGCGAGTCCAAGTTGGTCTCTCTCGAAGGACTCCAGCTATCAGAAATGCTGCAAAGCTTCCAGCCAACTCGCAAACCCGTACCGGGCCGGATGTCCTGGCTCGGCCCGATGGCTGGGGAAGCAGCAGCAGGGCCCGCGTCGTCTGAGATTAAACCGCTGTTGGCTGACTCAGGAAACAGCCAAACCAATCAAGTTAACCCATTGGGCGGCCCAAATTCCGAATCAGCAGCAACTGATGGCAGCAGCATTTTGCCTTTAAATTTGTCAGAGTTGCCTCTAGACAGCGGCTGGCCGGGAGAACTCAATTCTTAATAAGTGAAAGCAGAAGGTCAAAGGTAGAAGACAGAAAAAAATAGAAGTAATCATCAAAGAAATTACTTTTTTCTGTCACCATCCCCAAATTTCCCTTCTGCTTTTGATTGATATCAACCTAAGATTACCTATCTTCTTCTTACTTTCTTATCTTCTTTCTTCGCGTTCTTCGCGTCTTCGCGGTTCGTTAAAAAAAATCGGCAACTAACAAAGAAGTAAATCTAAAATCTAAAATCTAAAATCTAAAATCTAAAATTGCTTGATTGATAATGTCCAACGATAAATTATGGATTTCAGCCCTGGGATTAGATATCGGCCTTAAACGAGTCGGCATCGCCGGGTGTGACGGCACTGGTTTAATAGCTACGGGCATTACAACACTTGTACGATCGTCCTTCGATCAAGACGTAGCTTATCTCCGAGAAATCGTGCGAGAGCGGAGAGTTCAAATTTTGGTTGCAGGCTTGCCCTACTCCCTGAGCGGAGAATTAGGCACTCAAGCCCGACAAGTGCAGAAATATGCTACTCGCATCGCCACAGCCTTAGAGCTCCCCCTAGAATACGTGGACGAGCGCCTGACTTCGGTTGAGGCAGAGGAATTGATGAAAACACAAGGGATTTCCCTGTCGCAAAATAAGGGTGCGATCGATCGCAAAGCAGCGGCCCTGATTTTGCAGCAGTGGCTAGACGAGCGGAGGCAAAATATCTCCGCCCTTCCCAATCCTTGATAGGTGGTAACAAAGGCGTGATATCCTGGTTGTGCAAGTTTGCTACGCACACCTGTAACCCTTGACAAACTGGAGAAAATTCTGCTGTACCCTTGGTACTGAAGAAGCACAAAATCGTGATTTGTCCTCAGTGTCGCTTGCTGACTCGACTGAGATTTAACCGCTGCACTCCTCGCCTGTGGAAAAGGCCGCGAGTCTCGCGGTTTAAGCTTGTGGACTGGCGATTGCCCACTTAGCCAGAATATCGCCACGAAAATTCCCAATTGTCAAGCCAACGTTACTGAATTATTGACGGAAAACTAAGATACACGCGATGTCCTCATCCCCATACCGCAAAAAAGAGAATGGCAATTCCAACGAAGAGTCCGTCACCTTGACGGATGAAGTTGGGCGATCGCTGACTTGCAACATAGAATATTCTATGAACCTAGAAGGTGAAGAATACGCTTTGCTGCTGCCAATTGACTCGCCAGTAGAAATTTTTACCTGGCACGGAGACGATAACGACGAAGCCGCAATTCCTGTAGAAGACGAGACCGAAATTGATAAAATTTTTGATACCGCTAAAGTGGTCCTGCAAGAGCAGAACTTGACGCTCCGACGCACGGCGGTGACGCTGACTGTGGTTGGCGAATTGCCGGAATTTCCAGAAGAGGATATGGCATCCGATGTCGATCCAGATGAGGAGTCCGATTTCGAGGAACTGATGTGGCTGACCAGTTTCTACCACGAAGAACAGGAATATGCCATTTATACGCCTTTAGACCCGTTCTTTATCTTGGCTAGAATGGATGAGGACGGCAAGCCAGAATTGCTCTCAGAAGAAGAGTTCCAAAGGCTGGAACCGATGTTACCTATGCTGGAAGACCAGTTCTTTGACGAGCTTGATTAGATATTAATTGCAGGCACAAGGCCTGATGGCAAAAAGCAGAATTTTTTACTATTTTATAAAAAAGTAAACTGCTCGCCCGATCGAACTTTTTCTAGATGGCCGCTTCTGCCTTCGCGATCGGGCTTTTGAATTGAGCCGCGTGAATTGGGTCTTTTAAATGGCTTGTATTCGTAACTTTTCGGTCATCAATCGCAGGTCATCAGTCATTAGTCGCTAGTTAACCGCCGCTTATCCAGGACAACGGACTATGAATAAAGAACAAATGACAAAAAGCAGCACGCGCGAGAGCCGAAAAGGTACTCCGCAAGTCTCTAAATGGTTGTTTTATCTGGCCTTGCTGCCGGCAATCTGGGGGGTTTGCGCTTGGCAGGGCTGGGCTTGGTGGAGCTGGGCTTCGGCGCCACCTAAAATCACATCCTCATCGGGAAATCCGGCAGAGGATGCTGCTGTTTCGATCCAAATTCCGGAGGGTACTCCCAGTCAAAAAATTGGCCGGGATTTAGAGGCCGCGGGGTTGATTCGATCGAGCTCGGCATGGAATATGTGGGCCCGCTGGCTGACTCTGCAAAACCGCGAGGGAGGTTTTAAAGCAGGAACTTACCAACTTTCGCCTACTCAGCCTCTGAGTGCAGTTGCTGACAAAATTTGGAAGGGCGAAGTCGCACAGCAGAGTTTCACTATTCCAGAAGGGTGGTCGCTGCAACAAATGAGCGCTTATTTTGAAGCGCAAGGTTTTTTTCCGGCTAAAAATTTTATGGCGGTGGCGAGTCAAGTTCCCTACGCTCAGTACCCTTGGCTACCGAGCGGATTGCCTCACTTGGAAGGGTTTTTGTACCCGGATACTTATCAGCTAGACGGAGATGCAATTAGCCCGGAAGCTGTCATCAAGCAAATGCTCGGTCGCTTCGAGCAGTTGGCTTTGCCGATCTATCAAAAGAATCAGAAGAATACTAAGCTGGATTTGAAAGAGTGGGTGACGCTGGCGAGTATTGTGGAAAAAGAGGCTGTGGTGGCGAGCGAGCGCAATAGAATTTCAGGGGTATTCAACAACCGTCTGAATCAGGGTATGCCCTTGGGTTCTGACCCTACGGTTGAATACGCCCTCGGCATTAGGCAAACTAAGGAGAAGCCTTTGACTTTCAAGCAGGTAGAAACGCCTTCTCCTTACAATACTTATATCAATGTAGGCTTGCCGCCAACTCCGATCGCATCTCCGGGAATAGCAAGTCTGGAAGCGACTCTGAGTCCTGAAAATACAGAATACCTGTACTTTATGGCGCGGTACGACGGCACTCACATTTTCAGTCGCACTCTGGCCGAACACAATGCTGCTGTGGCTCAAGTTGACCAAAAAGTGCGATCGACTCAATAAATGGGCAATGACTAATACAAAAGTAAAAAGTCAAAAGTCACAAAGCAAAAGCAATAATTATTCACTTTTGATTTTTTACTTTTTTAATCTTTAACTTCCAATTTCTTATTTGTCAATCTAAAACCTAAAATCTAAAATCATTATGACTTGGGGTAAAATACTACAGCCTGACTTAGTTCTAGGCGATTCAGTCATGAAGTTAACGGCTGATATTCTTCAGGAATATAATATTAAAGGATTAGTTTTGGATGTGGACGAAACTCTCGTTCCCATCACAGCAATGAATGCTTCTCCTGAACTCACCCTGTGGGTGGAAGAAATAAAACCCGTAGTATCGCTATGGTTGGCGAGCAATAATTTAAGTCAGACTCGGATCGGTCGGATTGCTGAGTCTTTGAATCTACCTTACATCACGGGTGCGGCTAAGCCGTCGCGCCGCAAGTTGCGAAGGGCTATTAATGCGATGAATTTGCCGGTGGAACAGGTGGCGATGGTGGGCGATCGACTTTTTACTGATGTTTTAGCAGGCAATCGTTTGGGTATGTTTACTATTTTAGTGGAACCAATGGTTGATGCTGGCTATGCGCTTCGCAAGTATCCGGTGCGCTCTTTTGAAGTTTGGGTTTCTCAAGCTTTGGGGGCTTCTCTGAAAATTAAAGATTAGTCAGTAGTCATTAGTCATTAGCTATTAATGCGGAGGGCGGGTTTATAAATATCCACGACGTGAATCATAGATTTTGGTGAAGCCGCCCCTACAGTATTGGTTATAATCAACTAGACATCTCCAGAAAAGCCAGCTTTGAACAGGCATCCTGCCTGTTCCACAATAATTATTGGAGATGTCTACTGGAAATGATATTATCACTAATAACTAATAACTACCGACTACTGACTAATGACTACTGACTAATGACTAAAACTATTGTTGTTAAAATTGGAACTTCGACTCTGACTCGATCGACTACCGGAAACTTAGCTCTTTCAACTATTGCTGCATTGGTCGAAATTTTAGCTGATTTGCGGCAGCAAGGCCATCGAGTAGTTTTGGTTTCTTCCGGTGCGGTTGGAGTTGGCTGCGCGCGCTTGGGTTTGACGGAACGCCCGCGAAACATTGCTATGAAACAGGCTGTGGCGGCTGTGGGCCAAGGGCGGCTGATGCGGGTGTACGATGACTTGTTTACTACTCTGCAACAGCCGATCGCTCAAGTATTGCTCACCAGGGGCGATTTAGTGCAGCGTAATGGTTATGTTAATGCTTACAATACTTTTCAGCAACTGCTCAGATTGGGAGTGATTCCGATCGTCAATGAAAACGATACAGTAGCGGTAGACGAACTCAAATTTGGCGATAACGACACGCTTTCGGCGCTAGTAGCGAGTTTGGTAGAAGCAGATTGGTTGTTTGTACTCACAGATGTCGATCGGCTGTATTCGGCCGATCCGCGCAGCAATCCCGACGCGCAGCCGATCGCCCTAGTCCAAAGTATGGCACAGCTCACAGAATTTCAGGTGCAAACAGGAGATTCCCGCAGCGGTTGGGGAACAGGCGGAATGGTGACAAAAATTGAAGCGGCGAGAATAGCAACTGCATCGGGAGTGCGGACTGTTATCACTGACGGCTGCTTTCCTGGTAATATCGATAAAATACTCAACGGAGAGTCGATCGGCACTCAATTTGAGCCTCAACCGCGCCCTGTAAACGCTCGCAAACACTGGATAGCTAACGTGCTAATTCCAGCAGGAAAAATATATTTAGATGCGGGTGCGGTCAAGGCAATTTCCCAGGGTGGAAAATCGCTTTTAGCTGCGGGTATTGCTCAAGTAGAAGGAGAATTTCAAGCTGATGATTCCGTGCAGTTGTGCGATGCAGCCGGCAAGCAAATTGCTAGAGGACTTGTGAATTATAGCAGTTTAGAACTGAGACAAATCCAGGGCTGCAAGTCAGAAAAAATTGCTGAGATTTTAGGCTATGCAGGCGTAGAAACGGCGGTACACCGAGATAATTTAGTGATTGTTTAAACTAACAAATATCGAGACAGTCGATCGGGCAATGAGCGAAGGCAGAAATTGGGGATATTTGCAGCACAGTCTTGCAAGAATTTGTTTGGCTGTGTTGGAACAGCTCGTTCATCGCTTCTGTAAACAGTTCAAATAAGTTTTGTGCTAATTCTAAAGCTGCTTGGTATTCCGCACCTGTAAGTTTGATCTCTGCTAAAACTTCCAGCATCTCTGGCGTGTTTAAAAGGTGATAATTTTCTAAACCCCCATAACCTCCTCCAAAATCAACAGATTCTTTTTGGTTAATTTGCTGTAATTCCATTACCACTGCTAGCGCTGCCTCAAAAAAAACTTGGGCAGTTCCTTCGAGGACTTCCACTAACACCAGTTTCTGAATGGGAGAGGCTTTCCAAGCGTAGCGTTCGATCACTGAACAAAGCGAGCGAGTTTTTTTAGTTTCTTCACCCCAAAGCAGTCTGAAGTCGCCGTAACTTATTAATTGATTTAAGCCCAGTTCCTCTAGGTATTCTAGATAGTCGTGCCAGTAATAGTTTTTTTTATAAGTATATTTATTAATTAGTTCCTGAACTTTGTTATTACTAGAAGATTCTCGCAATACATATTTATTTAAATCGCTCAATCCCACAGCCAAAGGAGCGAGTACAGGTGCAAAAATTAGTCGTTGATTCGCGTGAATGTGTTTGTTGGCTAGAAAGTCAAACAAGGGCAATTTGGTAAACTCTTGCTTTTTGGGTTCAATGAATGCTACAATGGCTTTCATACTTTTTTCGCCTGAATATTTGCTGTCAAGATAATCTTCATACCTCAGTTAATTATCTATATTTTCGAGCCAAAATAATTGTGTTTATTATCATACATATTTGTATTTGAGATCATAGGTAAGAGTGTTTGCAGTCACAGCAAATTGTGACGGAAAGCATCCCAGATACAAGCCCCCGGATTCATTCCGAAAGCAGACTCAGGACGGAAAAATAAAAAACCTGTATCCGATAAGCCAGCCCCTGAATTTATCCGTGGGGTCAATGCTTCCAATCTAAAATCTAAAATCTAAAATCTAAAATCTAAAATCTAAAATCTAAAATCTAAAATCTAAAATCTAAAATCT
>NZ_JAUBPI010000071.1:0-33444 GCF_036700645.1 Microcoleus sp. S36b_A4
ATATTTGCCCAAATGGAATTATCGAGCCGTACCCCAACCTGAGTAATTCATTAAGTTATTTATTTTTCATTCCTTAGCTGAATTGCCGTCAACAGTCACCCGCGAAATCCAGCTAAACGGATTGGATCGAGATGCCGCAGTTGCCCTATTGCAATCTTTTAATCTGACTGCGAATCCAGAAGAATTAGCCGAAATGTGCGATCGCTATTGTGGACATCCCAAAGCCTTACAACTCGTCGCAGCCTTGATTCGAGATGATACCGAGTTTCAGGGAAATGTCGGGATTTTTCTGCACCAGAGAGACTGGTTGCTGATTCGAGACATTGAAAGAGCGATCGATGAAATGATAGCGCGTCTGGGCGACGGCGAGCAAACTTGTCTCAGCCGAATTTCTGTCTATCAAACCTCAGAATATCCGCTATCTTTTGCAGGGATTAGCGCTCAAATGCCAGAAGTTAGCAAGTATGAACTTAAGGAAAATATTATTCAAGCACTGAAGCGCAGGCAATTCCTATATTACGATCGCCACCTCAAATCCTATCAGTTGCATCCGCTAGTCCGAGAAAAGGGCGAGTACCTGCTAAGTCAAAACCCTGAAAATCTCCGTACCGCCCACAGCCAAGCCTATAGTTATTATATCAGCATTCCCCTCAAACCACAATCAGAATGGCAAGATATCGAGGATATTAAGCCGCTAATCAGAGCGCACTATCATGCTTCTCAAGCAGGAGATTTAGATGCAGCCAATGCGATTATTTCTGAAGTCTATGAGTATTTGCGGCAGTGGAATTGTGCAGAGTTAGTATGTGCAAATCTACAGTTGCCATTGTTAACGGAAGTAAAAAACATTAGTTTTTCAGAGGCGGGCAAGATGCCCAACCCCCAAGAAACTTGATGTGTTGTGGAACGGGCATCTTGCCCGTTTCTATAAGTCAGGGCGGGAAAAATGCCCACCCCACAAGAAACTTGATGTGCTGTGGAACGGGCATCTTGCCCGTTTCTATAAGTCAGGGCGGGAAAAATGCCCAACCCACAAGAAATTTGATGTATTGACTTCAACCACTAGAATAAATCCCTCTTTCTTGCAGTTGCTGCATAAAAAACTCTTCCAAACTAGGCTTAGCCAAATTCATCCCAATTAGCTGCCCTCCCGTACCGCTCAGACTAGAAAGAAACTCCTTCGGATCGCCCTGCAAATGACCGTACCACAAATCATTATCAACTTCCATATCCGGTATCCATTTTTTCAGGATATTCAAGTGACCGCCCCTACCTTCAACCCGGTAAGTTTCAGTATTACCTAGGATTTCGTCGATCGCACCAATGCAGATTAACTCACCCTTCGCCAAAATTGCCACTCGATCGCAAATCTTCTCCACATCAGACAATATATGCGAATTAAAAAAAATTGTTTTTCCTTGATTTTTCAGCGATAAAATTATCTCCCGCATCTGATAGCGTCCCATCGGATCTAAACCAGACATCGGCTCATCTAAAAATACCACATCGGGATTGTTAATCAAAGCTTGAGCCATGCCGATCCGTTGCAGCATTCCCTTAGAATACTGGCGCAACTGTTTTTTAATTGCCGCCGATTGAGATAGTCCAACTAAGTCTAGCAAATTCGGAATTCGCTGTCGCTGAATCGAGGGGGGAATTTGAAATAACCCCGCCGCAAATTGCAAGAATTCCCAGCCCGTGAGATAATCGTAAAAATAGGGATTTTCTGGCAAATAGCCGACTCGCTGCTTCACAGTGCGATCGCCCAAAGGCCTCCCCAACAGCAGCGCCCGCCCAGAAGTGGGGCGCACTATACCCAGCAAAGTTTTCAGCAGCGTAGTTTTCCCCGCTCCATTTTGCCCTAACAACCCAAAAGTTTCCCCCTCAGAGACAGTCAGAGTGCAATTTTTGAGCGATTCAATTTTTTCATTCATCCAAAAGCCGGTACGGTAGAACTTCCCCAGATTAAATGTTTCCACAACTGGGGTAGCTCTGGGCATCTCGGTGGGATTTGGCGCATCTACAAGAGGTTCCATTTTTGTCAGAGAAATAACTAGCACCTGATTATATTCTATTGCATAAGTTAAGTAATAATGTTGATATTTTTAATGTTAAACTAATATTAGCTGTAGTTAAAATTTGCTGAATATGGATCGTTCAAAACTTGTTGCTATTATCACTGGAGTGATTTCTATAATTTTAGCAGTTGCCTATCTGCTGCTTGTCACCATCCTCGACTTCCGAGGCGAAATGCTGCCTGCACCTCAAAGTCAGTTGCCAGTCTCCATGCCACTTCAGCAATTAGGCACTGCTAACCCGACTTTGCGAGTACATTAGTTATTGGTTATTGGTTATTGGTTATTAATCCTTGCAATAACAACCAACAACTAACAACCAACAACTGCCAATTGCCAACTGCCAACTAACTAATAGACATGAATTGCTTTCATCATGTGATATGCAACTAGCAACTGCGTCAAAGCTAGCGGATAACTTTGCAAAACTTCGCCAGTTGTGCCGATCAGTTTGCCAATTTCCGGGTTGCCTTGGGCGGAGCAAAATCCCCGCAGGTGTGGCAACTCGCTACACAACATCATTTCCAGTTCGTTTACTTGCTCGCTGGTAGCGTGGGAGTCTACTTCCAAAACGTCAACTGGTTTGCCCATATCCCGATCGAGTCCCAAGCGAATTGCAGGTTTAAAACTCTCGCTGCCTCGACCTAAAATTTCAGTAAAATCAGGGTGAGGAATTGTCGGTCTGAGCACTAAACGGACGCTTAAATTCGATTCATTATCCGCTTCTGGCGGGTAAAAACTAACTACAACGTCGGCCGATTTGCGCTGAGGACGAATGAAGTCTTCCGAGTCGGGTTCCCGTTTTTTTATTTCTGCAAGCACCTGTTCTTCAGTATAACCGCGCTTCATAATATCGCGCTTAACTTTCCACTGAGTTCGCAACTCTTCGGGAGGAGCAAGATACACTTTTACGTCGTAAGAATCGCGGATGGTTCGGGTTGCGTAACCCAGCAAACCTTCAACTATTACAAATTTGCTGGGCTTGATGTATTCCGGTGGGTCGAATGTACCTGTGGTGTGGTTGTAGATGGGTTTGAGAATTGCTTGTCCGGTACGCAGCAGGCTGAGGTGCTGCTGCATGATATCGAGATAATTGCAGTCGGGATGCAATGCTGTGATTCCGATTTCTGCCCGCTGCTTTCTGTCGTAGCGATGATAGTCGTCAGTGCAAATCACAGTGACATTTTCTGGTCCCAATACTTGGGCAATTCCCCGCGTCAGGGTGGTTTTGCCCGCTGCGCTGTCTCCGACAATACCGAGAATAATTGGTCGATCGCTCATTGTTTTTACCCGGACGCACAATAGCAAATTTTGTTGTCAATCTTAAATCTTATCAAAGTTGTGTTCGATCCGATCGCTCGGATGGTTTGACTTGATCCCGCCCCCGGATTCTCCCCCATGTGTAAAATTATTGTTATATTTCTTAATATAATGCGACACCGCAGACTCAGGGAGCATCAGATAAAAAGATCACGCCCATTTCTTACCGCCCACGATGTCGATCGTACTTTTGAATCCAGCTCCGCGTCAGAATTTAGGGAAAATTACCCCTGCAAAGTGTCCGGGTAGTCTCCTTGGTCTTTTGTAGTGCAAATTGCAGCGGTGGGGCTTGTGAGATATTTTTGGTTTCCAAACCCGCAGCAAGCAGTAAATCAATTCGCCAGTCAATCAATCGACGCCCAGGTCGATCGAATTTATCCGCAATATGAAATTTTAGCCCCAGCTTTCGTTGTTTTGACAAATTAGTATAATAAATTTGACTTGAGGAGGCAATCATGCCCTCACAAACCTGTTTTTTTTCCTCTTGCTTGCCTTCGGCCATGCGTCTTTCCGTGAAAAAAAATAGGTTTGGACGCACCTGTGCGTAATTTATAAATTTAAACAAATTTTAAGTTTAACTAAGCCCGTAGCAAGCCGATGAATCAATTATCTTCAGAAAAATTAAGGGGCAGTATTTTAATTGTGGATGACAGTCTTAACAATTTATTGTTAATGGAGCTGATATTATCCAGGAAAGGCTATAAAGTAGAAGCTGCATCTAGCGGTCAAGAGGCACTCGATGCTGTGGATTTGGCTCAGCCTGACTTGATTTTGCTCGATATTATGATGCCCGATATGGATGGCTATGAAGTTTGCAGTCGCTTGAAAGCGAACGCTAGCACTCGTGGCATTCCCATTATTTTTCTGAGTGCTGTGGTACAAGCTTCTGAGAAGGTGAAAGCCTTTAATGCTGGCGGGGCGGACTACATTACTAAACCTTTTCAAACCGTAGAGGTGGTAGCTAGGGTAGAAAATCAATTGCGGCTGCGGGAACTAGAGTTGCAACTGAGGGATAAAAATCTGATGTTGCAGCAGGAAATCGCCTATCGGGAACAGGCAGAAATGGAAACGCGCTTGCTGTTGGAAAAAACCAAGTCTCAGAAAGAAAAAATTGAAGAATTGCTATTAAATATTTTGCCGAAACCGATTGCAGATCGCTTGCAGGAGGGACAAAGCATAATTGCTGACAGCTTTTCGGAGGTCAGCGTTTTATTCGCCGATTTGGTGGGATTTACGAATTTTGCCTCTCAAAAAAGTGCGACAGAAACGGTGAAAGTTCTGAATCAAATTTTTAGTCTATTTGACGAGTTATCGTTACGGCACGGTTTGGAGAAAATCAAAACTATGGGTGACGCTTACATGGTAGTCGGCGGTTTGCCAGAACCGCAAGAAAATCATGCTTTTGCTATTGCCCAAATGGCGCTGGATATGCAATCTGCTGTCGCTAGCTTCAATGTCCAAAACAATCACAACTTTAGTCTCCGCATTGGCATAAATATTGGTGGGGTGGTGGCGGGAGTCATTGGTTTAACTAAATTTAGTTACGATTTGTGGGGGGATACAGTAAATGTTGCTCAGCGGATGGAATCAAGCGGTATTCCGGGGGAAATTCAGGTGAGTGCTGCGGTTTACGATCGTTTAAAAGATAAATTTTTGTTTAAAAAGCGCGGTGCTGTTGAGATTAAAGGTAAAGGAGAAATGATCGTTTATTTGTTGGTGGGGCGAAATTAGTTATTAGTCAGTTGACAGTTGGCAGTTGACAATTCCCAATTCCCAATTCCCAATTCCCCATTCCCAATTACCACTCATCGTTGCGTTTGTTGCTGTAAGTTTCCCAATCGTCTTGTTGCGGCGGCTGATACAAGGATTCTTGTTCGACTTCTGGTTCCAATTCCGCTGACATTTCTAATTCTGGTTCCGATTCTTGCTGATAGATGTTCAGAGGTTCGACAACGCGGGCGATCGCATCTTTGACAAATGCTTTGACAAACTCGTCTTTCCGATTTAACTGAAACTGCCTTTGCACAACTTCGGTAATGCCACCATCGCCCCAATCTTGGTCATGGCGGAAATATTCAATAAAACTTTTCCCGGCAATTCTGGTTAAATAAGCCGCACTGACTGCTTGAATTGCTTTGCCAAGTACAAACCCGGCTACGCTTAACTGCAGCGCCCTAGACACTACTTGAATTACGCCTTCAACTATTCCCAAACTTGCTAGGGTTTTTGCTAGAGACAATGCCAGTTCTTTCGCGCGATCGATATTTAATTCGCAGCCGTAAATCTTAGCAATTTCTACTACCATTTGAGCGTTAACTGCTGCTGTCGCTAACAAATCCACAACTGGCAAAGGCGTGACAGCAATTACTCCGGCTCCGATCCACTGAAATCGCTCTACTGCCTTATCAGCTTGCCGCCTTCTTTGAGCATCAATTAACTTGCGCGCTTGGTCGCCCAAGTGCTGAGATTGCAGCAAAATATTGTCCGCAATTAAGTCTTCGCCTTCGGCTCGCAAAATCGCAGCGACACGCCGAATTAATGGCATAATATCCGGGTATGGCTGAAAAATTGTGCCGTCTTCTAGTACAACTTTTTGCGGATTGGCGCTAATCGCGACTACATCCATTGCTGATACAAAACCTTTGACTCGCTGCCGCAGTCGATCGAGAATTTCATCTCTATCGGTGTCGGGATAAAGGTCAACTTTATTAAAAACCACGATCGACCTTTTGCCAATTTCCGCCAAAGTCCGCAGCGGTTCGTACTCGGATTTTCGCAAATCGCCGTCCAAAACAAATAAGATCAAATCTGCCCTCGCCGCCAACTGCCTCGCCAATTCCTCTCTGTAAGTCCCCGCAACTCCCGCTTCCAAGATACCTGGGGTATCAGTAATTGCTAATTCTCGATCGATTCCTTTCAATTTTAGAGTGTAAGTTTCTCCAACTTCGGTAGTTCCCATCGGCGCGCCCACCTGTCCAGCCATCCGCCCCACCAACGCATTGACAGCGGAAGTTTTGCCCGCAGAACCGGTGCCGAAAACAACTACTCGAACGCTGCCCCTAGCCATGCTAGCTTCAATTTCGCGGGCTCTCAACAGCAAAGCTTGCCGCGCTACTTCATCTTGAATACGATCGACTTGTTGCCGAATTGCTTTGAGATTTTCCGAAGCTGCTTCACTTTTCACAACAGGAATCTTCGGAGTAATCGGCCGTTTTCCCTTAACTTTCTGAGGGCGTTGCAGCAACCTAAAATAGTAAAGCAGCGCAAAAATTAGCGTTCCCAAAAGTACAATTATCAGGAAAATCAGCAAATTAGCCAGCAGCGGAGAGGCAGACCACGCAACTTGACTGTAAAGCCCTGTTAAGGAACTCACCAGCCCAATAATCAGCCCCAGGGCGAGGCAGAAAGCAGCAATTAAGGTTAACAGGCGCGGCAAAGGCATGAGGGGAGTGGCAAATAAAAGGGTTATGCTTTGATTTTTACATTACGCCGATCGTCATCAGTCATTGCAAATCTAAAATCTAAAATCTAAAATGGCGAAGCGCCCGTTAGCGTTAGCGAAGCGATCCGAAGGAAAGCCCGTCCCTACGGGGGCTACGCCAACGAAGGGTATCGTACTGTGCGAGCCCGCCAATCGCGATTCTGCTTGTCCAGCAGGCGCGGTTTGCGGAGTTTGAGCGCCAGCGGGACGGACAAGTGCGATCGCGCTCTTGCTGCAATTGTAGCTTGCACGATAACTCACCTACAGTTTATCGCCCGCCGCAACTGCAGGCTGGTTTATTTGCATTTACCTACTTATTTATTCGGTGATTTATTCGATCGCGAGTCGAGCCATACTTTTTTATTAAGAATAAAATATCGCATGAAGTATCCAGAAACCCTATTTCTTAAGGTAAGTGCCTCCTGGAAGCTCCAAAAGCGGAAACGAAAAACCGGGTTTCTTAGGCAACGTAAGAGCATCTTAATTTACAAAAATTATCACATAAAACATCAATGCGGTACTCTCAAATTAGCCGCGAGTTAAGTTAGACTGAATTGTCAGTGCGTGAATTATTCACAGGTTAGCATCTATGCAGCTCAAACATCTAAATCAGCCTTCACAAGAACTCTCTACCTCTTGCGAGCATCACATCAAAGAGAGCCAGCCAGTCAAGCCCAATTATTTCGCTCACATAGCCCATTCCTTGGGCAACCTCAGTATTCGCGACAAAATCAGCAGTGGGTACGCACTGGCTCTTTGTGTTGCGATTGGAGGAACGACTATCGGGATGTTGGTGGGAACTCATTACTATCGCAGAACTAACAATCAAGTACACATCGATCGAGAAACTCAGCTTTTAAATAAGTTACAGGTGGCTTTACTGCGAACTAAAAATAGCCAAGAATGGCTTATTTACGGGCTAGAACAGCCCAAAATTTTTGACAACAAATACGAACAACTACAAAACAATATTTACAACTTGAAGGTGTTATTATCTGAAGTCAAGAACTCTAAATACATGGAAGACATAGAAGGTATAGAAAAATTTAAAAAAACTTGCGATTCGCTATTGTCTAATTATCTTGCTCGAATAGAAAGAGTTAATAAAAAAATCATTGTATTGCCAAATAACCCCGCTAAACAACTTGTAAAACGTAAGTTGCTGTCGAATTTAGATCGAGATAAAATAGGGTTGGAACTAGATAGGGCGGTCAATGATATAGCAGAAATTATCGATCGCGCCCAAGAGCAAGAAGATGCAGGGCGGGAGGATCTGCTGCGAGCCCAGACGCTGCGGGTGCAAATAATTTTGGGTAGCATGGCACTGTCAATCATCGTTGCAGCAGTGCTGGCGGGCTTCACCAGTCGGGCGATCGCCAAACCCCTCGCTGCTGTAACTAAAATCGCTCAGCGAGTGACTGAAGAATCTAATTTTCAGTTGCAAGTACCAGTTACCAGCACCGATGAAGTAGGAGTATTAGCAACTTCGCTGAATCAACTGATTCAGAAAGTAAATCAGTTGCTCAAAGAATTGAAATCTGAACAAGAAAGCCAGATACTTCAAAATGAGAAAATGGCAACTTTGGGGCGGATGTTAGCCGGTGTTGCTCACGAAGTTAACAACCCAATCAATTTTATCTATGCCAATATCGCTCCTGCAAGAAATTATGTTGAAGATATTTTAGACTTGCTCAAAACTTACGAAACAGAAATTGCCAACCCCCCTGCAGCAGTGCTGGCGAAAGGCGAAGAAATAGACATCGATTTTCTCAAAGAAGATTTGATAAAAATATTTGACTCAATGCAAGTAGGCGCTGAAAGAGCCAAAGCTATTATCTTAAGTTTGAAAGATTTTTCTCGCCTCGATGAGGCAGCCCCTCATCCCGTCGATTTGCACGCCTGCATAGACAGCAGTTTGCTGATTCTCAACAGCCGCATCAAACAGGGCATTGAAGTGGTGCGAAATTACGGGAATATTCCGACTGTGGAAGGCTATATGGGTTTGCTTTACCAGGTATTTGTGAACCTTATCAACAATGCACTAGATGCTGTGGAAGAGAAAGCAAAAAGTGAGAAGTCCAGCTCAGCCGAGGCGAAAAAACAATCGGCTTCGGAGTCACTCCAGGAAGCACCGAGTTTTTCGCCTCGGATTGTGATTGCTACAGAATACTTGGACGACGACTCAGTGGTAGTGCGAATTTCTGATAACGGTACGGGAATAGCACCAGAGAGCCAAGAAAAAATGTTTGAAACATTCTTTACGACTAAACCGAGAGGTGTAGGTACTGGTTTGGGATTGGCAATCGGTCGCGAAATTATCGTTAAGAAACATGGGGGGACAATTAACTTTTGGTCTGAGGTGGGAACGGGGACGGAATTTTCGATCGCCCTGCCGATTAAGCATGAGGATTTAAGGCAAAATACGCTCTTACAACCTCCAGTTGCTCGTGAATATAATTCCCTAGGCAACGGGAACGCGCCAACCAAGCCCGAAAAGAGAGGAGCTGTAAAAACTTAAAAAATTATTCGTTTTAATCCATGTTTCAAAAAAGAATGCAACTGCAAGCACGCTCCGCAATCTGATGTCAGAATTCATTCCCCATCTAAAATCTAAAATCTAAAATCTAAAATGGTATGAGATTGCTTACTAACTGGCTGTCGCTACCCCATTAAATGAGTGACAATACCCAAATCCCAACTATTTTTAGTAATCGTGAAAAACAGGAGTTGCTATAATTTAAAGTTGAGAAACAACTGTACGGAGCGAAAATTATGGGACTATTTGACCAAATTTTGAGCGCGATCGACAATCCCAACCAACAAGCAAGCCCCAATCAGTTGGGCAACATTCTCGGTGCGGTAGAGCAGTTGAGCGGCAACCAGGGCGTCAATGCGGGTACGACTCAGTTGGCGATGTCGGTTTTGGGCGGATACGTGCGATCGGCATTACAAGACGTGCGATCGCAGTCAGGAGACGCACAAGCTCAACAACTTGTCAACCAATTTAGCGGCACAAATCCCAACCCCCAAGCGGTACAGAGTTTGTTCGGAGCCGGCCAACTCACGCAAATAGTGACCGATATCGCCCAAAGAACCGGTTTGAATAACGCCACAGTGCAGGCGATGATACCTGTTTTGGTGCCGCTCATACTGAATTTGCTACAAACCGGCGGCAACGCCCAAAATCCAGCCCAGGGCGGAAATCCCGTTTTAAATACGTTTTTAGATGCAGATGGAGACGGCGACGTAGATATTACTGACGCCATGTCGATGGCAGGCCGCTTTTTGAATCAGCGCCCTTAATTTGGAATGTTTTAACCGCAGATATCAGCGGATGGACACAGATGAACGCAGATAAAATCCTATCTGCGTTCATCTGCGTTTATCTGGCTTCATCGGCGGTTAAAAAAATTCCTACTTTAACCCAAACCCAAATCAGTCACAGCACCAACACTGCTAGAAGAAACCAACTTAGCGTATTTAGCCAAAACGCCCTTAGTATAGCGAGGTTTAGGAGGCTGCCAAAGAGCCCGCCGCTGCTCCAATTCTGCATCCGAAACATTGAGCTGCAACAAGCGATTTTGAGCATCAATCGTAATCGAATCGCCCTCTTTTACCAAAGCAATTGTCCCGCCAACTTGTGCTTCTGGTGCAACGTGACCGACCACCATGCCGTAAGTTCCGCCAGAGAAGCGACCGTCAGTAATTAATCCTACAGAATCGCCCAAACCGGCGCCAATAATTGCCGAAGTTGGTGCTAACATTTCGCGCATTCCCGGCCCGCCTTTGGGCCCTTCGTAGCGGATGATAATCACATCTCCGGCTTGAATTTTGCCGGCTAAAATTGCATCCAAACAATTTTCTTCAGATTCAAATACCCGCGCCGGGCCGGTAATTTGCGGTTTCTTAACGCCAGTAATTTTAGCAACGGCTCCTTCGGTTGCCAGATTTCCCCTGAGAATTGCTAAATGCCCTTGGGCGTACATCGGGTTGTTCCAAGGGCGGATGACATCTTGGTCGGTGCGGGGTTCGGCTGGAATATCCGCTAACACTTCAGCAATAGTTTGACCGGTAATTGTCAGGGCGTCTCCGTGCAGTAAACCCTTTTCTAGCAGCATTTTCATTACTTGAGGAATGCCGCCAGCTTTGTGCAAATCGGTTGCTACATATTTGCCGCTGGGTTTGAGGTCGCACAGCACTGGTACTTTCGCTCTAATAGTTTCAAAATCATCGAGGGACAACTCCACTCCGATGGCATTGGAAATGGCCAATAAATGCAGCACAGCGTTGGTTGAACCGCCGACTGCCATGATTACCGCGATCGCATTTTCAAAGGCCTTGCGAGTCAAAATTTGGCTCGGTAACAACTGTTTGCGGACAGCTTCCACCAACACTTTTGCAGATTTGGCAGCGCTGTCAGCTTTTTCGGCATCCTCAGCAGCCATTGTCGAAGAATAAGGCAAACTCATGCCCATCACTTCAAAAGCGCTCGACATGGTATTTGCTGTGAACATTCCGCCGCAGGAACCCGCCCCCGGACAAGCATTCTGTTCCACTGCATTGAGTTCTGTTTCGTCAATTTTGCCCGCGCTGAATTGACCTACTGCTTCAAAAGCGCTGACAACGGTTAAATCCCGTCCGTTGTGGTGTCCCGGTTTGATCGTGCCACCGTAGACAAAAATAGCAGGAATGTTCATGCGGGCGATCGCAATCATCGCCCCCGGCATATTTTTATCGCAGCCACCGACAGCCAGCACACCGTCCATACTTTGGCCGTTGCAAACAGTTTCGATGGAATCAGCAATCACATCTCTCGACACCAGAGAATATTTCATCCCTTCTGTTCCCATCGAGATCCCGTCGCTGATAGTAATCGTACCGAACATCTGTGGCATGGCGCCGGCTTCTTTTGCACCCGCAATAGCCCGCAAAGCGAGCTCGTTCAATCCCATATTGCAGGGCGTAATCGTGCTATACCCGTTGGCAATCCCCACAATCGGCTTAGTGAAATCGCCGTCGCCAAAACCGACTGCCCGCAGCATTGCTCGGTTGGGCGCGCGCTGCACGCCCCCAGTCACAGCTTGGCTTCTCAAATTTTCAGGCATTTTAAGATTTCCTTTCTCTGTTGATAGTTGACAGTTGAGAGTTGACAGTTGACAACTGGCAGTTGACAGTTGACAGTTGTCAACTGCCAACTGTCAACTGCCAGCTCGCCCAAAAACGAATACAAGTTTCCGATAATCGTCGTGGTGAGCCCATAATTTTAGACCAAAGTTCCGGCTCCCAGATGAATCTGTGGAGCAAATCTAAAATCTAAAATCTCAAATCGACTGACTCAGTGCCGAGCGCCGAGAGTTTTACCCTATTGTTGATTTTCTCAGAAGCTTTGATATTTGTCAGACCTTTTAGGAGGCAGTGGCACAGCAGTGCCGGGAAAGCAATGCAAAGATTCTACAGATACTACAGCGTGCAGAGTGAATACCGTAGTTATCTGGGATGATGTGGTAACACCCATCACTCTAACGTTTAAAAAAAATTGCGAGGCGAATGACATGGAGGCCGATCGAATTCTGAGGCAATATGCGGCCGGAGAAAGAAATTTTCGAGAAATTAACCTCGCCGGGGCCGACTTAAAAGGGGTAAACCTCAGCGAGGCTAACTTTACCAGAGCGAATTTCCAAGACGCAAACCTCAAAGGCGCTAACCTAACGGGAGCGAACTTGCGCGAGGTGAAATTGGCAGGGGTGGACTTGACGGAAGCCAACCTCAGCGAAGCAAATCTCATCGGTACCGATTTGAGCCGTGCCAATCTCACCGGGGCTAACCTGATGGGAGCCAACCTGCGCGGCTCAATGGCCAGAGAAGTCAACATGACGAAGGCTAATTTGACCGAAGCTAATTTGACCGAAGCCAACTTTACTGAAGCGAATTTGTTTGCGGCAAACCTAACCGACGCTAGCATGATTCGCATTAATTTGATGAAGGCAAATTTGAGTTGGTCAACTCTCAAAGCGGTAAACCTGACAAATGCCATTCTCAGCGAGTCGCTTTTAGAAAGAGCTAACCTGAATCAGGCAATTCTTAGCGGGGCGATGCTGAGCGGGGCCAACCTGACTGGTGCAGACTTGCGCCAAGTAACGATGATTGGAGCTAATCTCACCGAAGCTAATCTGAGCAATGCTAATTTGAGAGTTGCTAATGTGAGTTGGTCAACGCTGGCAAGAGCTAATTTGAGCGGTGCTAATTTGTACCGGGCAAAGCTGTGCTGGTCTAATTTTAGCGGGGCTATTTTGGTGGAAGCGGTTTTGATTGATGCTAATCTCAATCGAACTAACTTCCGCGATGCAGACTTGAGGCGGGCAATTATGCCCGATGGCACGACTAATGATTCTTAAAATTTGACTGTTAACTGTTGACTAATGACTAATGACTAATGACTAATGACTAATGACTAATGACTAATGACTAATGACTAATGACTAATGACTAATGGCTAATGACTAATGACTAATGACTAATGACTATCACTGAATTATTGATGTTGGGTGCGGCGGGAATTTTTGCCGGAATTCTAGCTGGATTTTTGGGTATCGGCGGCGGTACCGTGCTCGTGCCTTTGTTGGTGGCTCTCAATTACGCTCCCGTGGAAGCGGTTGCTACTAGCGGTTTGTCGATCGTGATTACAGCTATTTCTGGCAGCATCCAGAATTGGCGCATGGGCTACCTCAACTTGAGTCAAGTCGCAGGCATCGGATTTCCCGCCGTCATTACAGCACAAATCGGTGCTTATTTGGCGGGGATATTTCCGCCTTACTTGCTGTTACTTACTTTTGGGTTGTTGCTGTGGTTGAATATTTATTTGATTGAAGTTCGCAAGCACCTGACAGCTAAGAAGCAAGCGGAACTAGAACAAGGGGAACTAAGAGGACAAGCGGGACAAGGAGAAAATGCTCAATTACCAATTACCAATCACGAATTACCCCATAATTCAAATATTATATTCCATCCAACTTTTGCTAAAATTGCCACCGGCAGTGCGGCGGGTTTATTAGCGGGTTTGTTTGGCGTGGGCGGCGGCGTAATTATGGTTCCCCTGCAAATTTTGCTGTTAGGAGAAAGCATTAAAACCGCAATTCAAACCAGCTTGGGCGTCATCGTCATCACGGCAATTTCGGCGACGGCGGGACACGCGGCGCGCGGGAATGTTTTGTGGGTTGTGGGGTTAATTCTGGGGGGTGGCGGTTTGTTGGGCGCGCAGGTGAGCACGCGGTTTTTGCCGAGATTGCCCGATCGTATTGTTAGTTTAGCTTTTCGATCGCTCTTGGCAGTGTTATCGATTTATGTTTTCTGGCAAGCTTGGGAAAAATTTAGTAACGGCTAATGGGTAATTGGTAAGGGGTAATTGATAATTGGTAATTGAGGCAGAGCCTCCGGGTATGTATTCCCAGGCTCTGCCTGGGAACAAGGTTAAGGCTACAATGACAGTTGACAGTTGACTACTGACAGTTGACAGTTGACTACTGACTACTGACTAATGACTACTGACTAATGACTACTGACTCAGTTTCTTCACGGCGCGAGTCAGACGCTGCAAATAAGGCTTGACAATTTCTTGATTTTGTCTCTGCAATTCGGAAACTTGCTGCTGCAAATGCTGAATCTCGGTTTGCAACATCCCTGTGTCTATTGTGGGTCGATCGAGCAAGTCCTGCAATTGCTGGAGAGAACCTTGGATTGTATCCAAGTCTACTTCGTTCGATCGCTCCTGTAACTGAGCCGTAATAGTTTTAACTTCAGTTAACTGTTCACCCATCAATAAAAATCGGACGTTGACATTTTCCCAATCATGCTCTCTGAGGGCGCTATTTTCCAAAATGCGGAGTTTTTGCTGCAAATCGGACAGTTGCGTGTGGAAATCCTGAGAATCTGCAGGCAGCGCCTGGGCTTGGCGTTCGAGGGAGGCTACGGCAGCTTGTACCTCGGCGATGACGCCGGATTCCAAGCCCTGGAGTTTCTGCCGCAAGTCGGAGACAGCAGTGTAGAGTTCCGCAGGTTCTCCAGGTAGTATCTGAACTTGCTGCGATCGACGTTCTACTGCGGCCTGTACGTCCGTAATCGCAGAATTTGCCTTTTGTTGCATTTGTTGCTCGAAACGCTGGCGATTGGCGAGATTTATCGATAGTGCTGCGGTTAAGGGGGCGGCAGCGTAGACAATTTGGCCCGACAATCCTGCAGCAATCGTGCCAATAGCGGAACCAGCAACAGAGGCGTATTCTACCAATTCTAGCCAGTCCGGCTGGTTCGGGGCACTTCTGGAAGCTGGGAATGATGCTTTTTCAATCTTCTGCATAGCCTTTTAGTGGTAGTCGGATAGATGGCAATACCGACATGATAAAAGCGATCGGCAAATAAATCAGGCCTCTTTGTCAAAATTTCCTGATTGTGGTATTTTCATTGACCGAAAGCATCCAGGATACAAGCCCCCGACTTTATCCGTGGGGTCAATGCTTCAATTCTTTAATCTAAAATCTAAAATCTAAAATCGATTGACCTCCTGCCGAATACGTTCTGCGTTTAAAACGCTCAGTCTCAGGTAAAATTCAGGATTAAGTCGATCGCTCAACATTTAACCAATAACCATTCACCGCCGTCTGTCAGGAGTATACAGAAAATGGGTCTTAAGATTATTGAAAGCTACGATAGCAGTTTTGTCCTCGAACCCGGTGCTAAAACTGCACTGTTCGGTTTATTAACAGGTGAAACCTTTCTCCAACAAGTAGCGCTACAATTGCAATGCTCGCGCATTGAGTTTGCCGAGTTACTTTTTCAGCCAGTCCCTTACAGCAGCGAGACGCCGAAGGGAATGCCTGCGGAATTTGAAAAGTATCATGAATCGAGCGATTTTGCGATCGTCAACGTCCCCCCTAATTTCATGTTCCAAGCCAAAATATTTAAACCCAGCCGCCTCTGTGCAATTTATCGAGTTTTCAAGAGTTAAGTAAAGGCTGGTTAATCTGTGGTTTAATCTTAGATCTAAAATCTAAAATCTAAAATCGGATGACAGAAGACATTCAATCTCTTGCCAGCTTAGAATTCATTCCATACATAGACTCTGAGGGGAAATTGCCCGATTTTGTCCAGGGAAAAATCGGCGTTTACGCGATTTTTGACAGCGATAAAGTCCTGCAATTTGTCGGCTATTCTCGCGACATTTACCTCAGCCTCAAACAGCATTTGGTACGCCAGACCCAATATTGCTACTGGCTGAAAGTTCAAACTATTGACAAGCCCAGCCGTACAATTCTAGAAAGCATTAGAGAAAGTTGGATTGCCGAAAACGGTTCCCAACCCCAGGGTAACGGTGCCGATGCTGCCAAGTGGAACGATCCCATCGACACCAAAACTGTAATGACTGCCCAAGAAACGGCAAATTATGAAGGTATATTCGCCGATGAAATTGCCAAAGATAAATTGTTGAAAAATGTAGCGCGGCGGGTGGAAAATGAAATTTTCGCGCTGTTGAAAGATCGGGGCGTAACTGAAGAAATTCGGTTTAATCCTAAGCTAAAAACTAGCGGATTGCTGGATTTAAAGTAAATACAAACTCAGGACTCTAGTCCTTATTACGCACCTGTTTGTAGTAAGGAGTTTAGTGCTCTCTTTCAGGACTAAACTCCTTACTGCGAACTTAAAATATTTTAACATTTAATATCGTTTCCGGTTGCATCGGTATTGTTCAAATTTCCAAACAGTCAACAGTCAACAATCAACAGTCATTCCGGTGCAACCGGAATTGATTTAACAGATATCGGAATCTGCAAAATTAACTCGGTTCCTCGGCCCGGAGTAGAAGTACAACTGATTTGACCTCGATGTTTTTCCACTACAATATCGTGACTGATGGCCAACCCTAATCCAGTACCGCGGCCTACAGGCTTCGTAGTAAAAAATGGGTCAAATATCTGGTGGCGTACTTCCTCGCTCATCCCACAACCGTTATCGGCAATGTGAATAACAACGGATTTATAGTTTTGAGTGGCTAATATTGAATCTTGATTGTGCAGCGCAGCTTCTGAGTCAAAACCTATTGAAGTGCTGATGGTAATTTTTCGGGGAGACGATTGATTTTCCAGGGCATCAATAGCATTAGTTAGCAGGTTCATGAACACTTGATTTAACTCACTCGCATAACAGGTGACTCTTGGCAGTTGGCTGTAGTGTTTAATGACCTCTATATCACCAGCTTTGTTTGCTCCCTTCAGCCGATGTTGCAAAATAACTAAAGTATTGTCAATGCCTTCATGAATATCCACTGGCTTGTACTTTTGTTCGCCAAGGCGGGAGAAGTTCCTCAAAGACATCACAATTTCGCTAATTCGAGAAGCACCCTCTGTCATCGAATTCAGCAGTTTTGGATAATCCTCTGCGATGAATTCCGGTTGAATCTCGTCCAATTCGCCGATAATTTCTGCAACGGGGTGGGGGTAGTAATGTCGGTACAATTCGACGAGGCGAAGCAAATCTCGTGCATACTCCGCGGCTAGAGCAATATTGCCGTAGATAAAGCTGACGGGATTGTTGATTTCGTGAGCAATTCCTGCCGCTAGCTGACCTAAAGAAGCCATTTTTTCCTTCTGTATTAACTGAGCTTGAGTTTTCTTTAGTTCAGTTACGCTTTGTTCGAGTTGCTGGGCGTAGGATTGTGTTTGCAGGAATAACTGGCGCTGCACGAGTTGATTTGAGACGCGGGCGAGAACTTCTTGTTCGTGAAACGGTTTTGTGATATAATCTATACCACCAACTTCAAAGGCTTTGACTTTATCTAATACTTCATTCAAAGCACTGATAAAAATAACCGGAATGTCCTTGGTTGTGGGAGAAGCTTTCAATGCTTGGCAGACTTTGTAGCCGTCCATACCGGGCATCATGATGTCGAGCAAAATCAAGTCAGGAGGAGTTAACTCGATCGACCGCAGCGCTAGTTTGCCGTCGGGTGCGGTGCGTGTTTTGTACCCTTGCTGCGAGAGTATTTGAGCTAAAAGTTGCAAATTAGCCGGAATATCATCAACAATTAAAATATTCCCTTTTAAGACGGGAGTTGGTTCGTAATTCATATCTAGTTTGGTAAAATAACCTTTATAGGTTTGTAGTGAGTACGATCGCCCGATCGCGTTTTATGAGGACGATGGTACTCATTACAAACCTATCTCATATCCTGATTATTTTGGTTCGGGATGGATGAGAGCTAGTATTTGATTGAACTGAAACTCGTTAGCCAAGGCGGCTAAAGCGCTAGCTAAAGCGTCATTACGATCGCGAATTTGCTCAATGTGGATCAGAATTAACTCTAAATCGCACTCAATTGTGGCTTTCTCTAAAGCTGCCAGCCAATCTGCGGGTAAAGCTGCCAGACTCTCTGGAGTCGGAGCCTCAATTTGAGTTAACTCGGGAACACTCTCCGGTTCACCGTAAATGTAACGCACTCCCAGATGTTTGTGCAGGGTGGCAAAAATTTCTGTATCTCGAAAGGGTTTGTGGATAAAGTCATCGCAATCATCTGATACAGTAACGGTTGGCGCTTCCTCGCCGTTACTGGCACTCACGGCAATAATTGCCGTAGCTTGACCTTTAACGGTGGCTTTAATGCGTTTGGTCGCTTCATGTCCATCCATCACGGGCATCCACATATCCATAAAAATTAAGTGTGGCTCAAAACTCGACCACATTTCAATAGCTTCCATGCCGTTGCTGGCTTCTTCGAGTTCAAAGTCAAAGACAGCGAGGAGTTTAATCAGCAATTGGCGGTTGTCTAATTGATCGTCCACAATCAAAATACGATAGCGTGGCTGGTTGCGTTCCAGGGCTATCACCCGACGCGGTGGCTGTACGGGTTGAGTCGCCGGGGCATCAACGGCGCTGATGGGAATATCAAACGCGAAGGTGGTGCCGCGTCCTACTTCACTGCGTACAGTAATCAGGCCGCCCATCAGCTTGATAAACTGTTGGCTGATAGCGAGTCCCAAGCCTGTTCCTTGCTGAGATTTGGTTCCTGTTTTGGTTTGCACAAAGGCTTGAAAAAGCTGATCTAACTCATCAGCAGCTATGCCGGAACCCGTGTCTTCTATTTCAAAATGTAATTGGTAATTACTGATTGGTAGTTGCTGATTTTCACGGTCTATAAATGCACTTACTCTTAACCTAATTACTCCGTATTTTGTAAATTTAATGGCATTAGAAAGCAGATTAATTAAAACTTGACGTAACTTCATTTGATCTGTTTGCACGTATTCGGGAGTTTCGCTAGAGCAGTCAAATATTAACTGCAATTGTTGCTCCCTTGCCTGGAGTTGAAACATCTCTTCCAAATCGTTCAGCAGGCTGCTTAATTTAAAATCAGTTGGGTTGATTGTAATGCGTCCCGCCTCTATTTTTGCTAAATCTAATATTTGATTGATCAGAGCTAGCAAGTGCTCTCCGCTGCGGTTGATGATGCGGATATTTTCCTGTTGTTCGCGAGTCAGGTTGGTAGAGCGCTGCATCAATTGGGAGAATCCCAGAATTGCGTTTAGCGGGGTGCGGAGTTCGTGGCTCATATTTGCCAGGAAAGTGCTTTTGGCAAGGTTGGCAGCTTCTGCGGCCCAGGCAGCTTGTTGAAGCTGTACTGCTTGCTGTTGAGTGGCTTCTAGCAATTGAGCTTGTTGTAAGGCGACTCCCAATTGAGTGCTAATTTGCAGCCCAATATTGATTTCTGCTTCGCGCCAAGTGCGGGGTACAGAATTTTGATAGCTGGCGAGCAAACCCCAAAGTTGACTGCCACAAAATATGGGGAAAATAACGTAGGCTCTAGCTTGAAATTGTTTTAAAAGTTCTAGGTAACAAGGACTCAACCCAGCGCTGTATATGTCTTCAATGATGCGGTAAGGGACGCCTCTAGCATACATACCACCTTGATTTCTTTGTAGATAGGTATCCAGCACTGGTTCACCGGAGGCTTGCATAGTTTTCACGGTACAGCGAGAGTCTTCGACGAGAGTGTTTGGCACATTACCATCGTCAGGTTGCATCAGAGATATCCAGCCGGCAGCCATTGATTCGGCAACAAATTGCCCACTCCAATCAGGATTAAAGCGATAGATACCGACACGATCGCATTTTAGGGTTTGTCGCAGTTCAGATGTTGTGGTTTTGAATATTGTGTCAATATCTAAGGATTGACGGATGCGATCGATGCTGCGGGCGATGGCTTGTTCTCCCTGGGCGCTTTCTCGCAAAGCTGACTCGGCTTGTTTGCGATCGCTAATATCTAAGACAGTGCCGAACAAACGGATCAACTGCCCTTTTTCATCATAAACAGGTTTCCCTCGGACTTCAATATAACTGAGCGAGCCATCTCTTCGGATCAGCCGCAGATCAATTTCAAAGCTTTGTCCCTTCATCGCTTGATCGCGCACCATTGTCAGATAGCGCGATCGATCTTCGGGATGAAAACGCTCGATTAATTGTTCGGTTGGCAGCGGTTTTTGAGTAGGATCGATCTCATAAATGCGATAGAGTTCTTGACTCCAAGTGGTTGTTGCTGTGGCGATATCGTGTTCCCAACTGCCAATACGGGCAATTTTTTGGGCTTCCAGCAGTCGGGATTCGGCTAACTGGCGATCGCTAATGTCGCGCGCTACCCAAACCGCAGAGCTATCCGACAGCGGCGAAATTTTAGCAGCAAACCAAACTTCTTGGTTATTAATAGGCAGACTGTAATCAAAACTAATAGTTTGTTGGGTTTCCAATGCTTGTCGAACTTGAGCAAAATAAATCTCCTCCCTTGGCTCATGAAAAAATTGTTCGATGATGGAGTCGATCTGATTCGTCTGATAGTTGTATTGAAAAATTCCCTTGGTGGGTATAATTTGGATAGTTTCTTCTTGAACATCAAAAATCAATACAATATCTGTAATCGACTCAAATATTTTCACAACTTGCTCAGTAGAAGTGGAAAGTTTTTGTTCGAGCAATTTGCGCTCGGCAATTTCATATTGTAATAGTTCGTTGGCACGAGCTAAGGCGCAGGTACGTTCGACCACTTCGGTTTCTAAAGTGCGACTATAGTCAGTTAAGATTTTTTCAGCTTGTTTGCGCTGTGCGATGTTATAAAAAGCATTGATGGCATAAATAATGTTTCCGCCTTCGTCAAAAATTGGTGTGGCGCGCACCTCAAAAGGAATAAATTTCCCATCTCGATGAAGTTCTACATCTTCAAGGAATACTGTTTCGCCACGCAGTGCTCGGAATGCGGGCAGCTCTTCAGTGGGATAAAGCTGGTTTTGGCGGTAGATTTGATAAACTTCTACTGCTTCTTCTAAAGTCGAATCGGGGATAGTTTCTACGCCGAGCCAATGCTTGGCAGTTTGGTTAAAGTACACGACTTTACCGGAGGCATCGTGGATAGATACTCCCCCAGGTATGGCTTCGATAAATTGCTGGAGTTGGCTCTGTCTGTGCGTTAAAGCTTCATTTAAAGATTTTTGGTCTGCAAAAGCCTGTTGCAGTTGCGCTGCCATAAAATTGAAGGAATTGGCGAGATCTCCGACTTCATCCCAGCGTTTAATTTCTAAAGGTTGATCCCATTTTCCTGTGGCAACATTTTTGGCGGCGGTATTCAAACGCATAATTGGCTTTGTTACCCAACGGGAAGTCAAAAATCCGATCGCGATTGCCAGCGGCAGTGTACCGATCAATAACCACAATGTATGGCGCGTATTTGCTTGAATTGGAGCCATGAAATCAGACTCTGGCACCACCACCACAATCAACCAATCCAAGCCACGGAAATCTCGATAGGGAGTGACACGGACAAACTGCCTATCGCCCTTGTTCGCCAAGGTAAATCGCTGGGTTGTTTGCAGTGCGCGGAAGTTGCCAAATCGGTTGGCAAGTTGTCGAGCAATATCTCGCGTGCGGGCATCCTTGCTGTTGGTGGCTAGCAATGGCGTCGATTGCTTTGTTGTTGGCGTCACCAAGGGTGTTTCTAGTGTGGATGTGGCAATCAGATTGCCCGATCGATCCATAATAAAAGTTTGTCCTGAAGCCGAGAATTGCAGCCTAGGCAGAAAGGTATTGATTGCCGAGAGTCCATTATTATCAGTGAGGCGATCGCTAATTCGCTCTCCTACTTGTTCGATTAGCTGATGCGCTACATCCTCAACTGATTCCTGACTACTTTTGAAAGAAAGATAGCCCACTAGCCCAACAACACTTACCGTTTGCAAAACTAACGGAACAATCAGAACCGTTCGTAGCGGAAGCTTGCTGAAAAATTTGGCGGTTAGGCGGTTGAGCGGATAAATGGGCATGGGTGTGAACCAATTGCGCTGATAATCGTATTTTAACTGCTGGAGCGTGCCTTTCCCTCCAATTGGTGCGCCCTAAAAAATGTAAAATTTTCCGCCCGTTTCAATATAGGCAACTACCAGCGAAGATTGGACGCGAATGTCCAAATTTGCTTCTGTCATTTCTGTTTCTAGCTGTTTGGCATTTAATTCATTTTTACTTACAAAAACAGTGATAACTTTTCTAATTTATTTGGGTGTATCGGCAATCATGTCGTTAATGAAAAGCCAGCGGGGGCGGGTTTATGATATTGTAGATTATGGGCAATTATTATTAGTGAACCCGCCCCTATAGCGGTTCTCAAAAAAGTGAGGTATGCCCTATGCCCTATGCCCTATGCCCATCAGTACCTCATCTTTCTGAGAAAGGCTATACAAGATTTAACATCATACCAATCCGAATCAAACGGAAATGATATTATTTGTGGGTTCAGCGAACCAGATCGCCCTAATGCCCATTTATTAACTTGGCTAAAAGGGTGGCGAAGAGAACGGGTTCGATCGGCTTTGTTAAGTGTTCGTTGTAACCAGTGGCGATCGCCCGATCGCGCTCTTCTTCGCTAGCATAAGCTGTCAGCGCCACGGCCGGCAAGCACTTGATTTTGTCGGATTCGGACGATCGCACTTTGCGGATCAGCGAGTAGCCGTCCTCAACGGGCATACCGATATCGCTGACTAAAATATCCGGCGGCGACTCCTGCAAAATGTCGATCGCCTCCGCAGCCGTTGCCACCGCAGTCGCAGTCGCCCCGCACTGTTGGAGGGCAACCATCAAAAACTCGCGGTTGTCGGGTTCGTCGTCAACTACCAACACCTTTAAACCAGCCAAAATACCCGGCGGAGGCCTTGAATTGGATTTAGTTTCTCCTCTCAACTGCGGCTGCTTACTCCGACGCTGTTTGAGAGGTAGTGTCACCGTAAATGTCGCGCCCTGGTCTTTACCGGGACTTTCCGCAGTCACAGTACCCCCGTGGAGTTGCACCAAGTGCTCGACGATGGCCAATCCTAGTCCCAAACCGCTCTCAGCCTTAGTTTTCGAGGCGTCTGCTTGTCGGAAGCGATCGAACACGTAGGGCAGAAACTCAGCAGAAATGCCCTTTCCGGTATCGCTGACAGTAATTTGCACGTAATTGGGTGATGAGGAACCGCTAACAGCCACCGCAGACAAGCGCAGTTGCACATTTCCCCCCGAAGGCGTAAACTTTACGGCGTTACTGAGCAAATTCCACACTACCTGCTGCAACCTCGGGGCGTCGCCCCACATCAAGCTGACTGCATGGTCAAGTTCTAAGGAAACGGTGACAGACTTGGCTTCGGCTGCCAAACGAACTGAATTATGAGCAGCCTCGATCGTCTTTACCATGTAGAACCAGCCGGGTTTCAGGATCAGCTTGCCTTGAATAATTCGGGAAACATCGAGCAAATCTTCCACTAGCTGCATCTGCACCTTCGACTGACGCTCAATGGCTTCCAAACCCGAAGCTAATTTATCTTGGTTGTAGGGATGGGCGCGCAGGATCTGTGCCCACCCCTGAATCACATTTATAGGCGTTCGCAATTCGTGGGAAAGAGAGTCTAGAAACTCGTCTTTCCGGCGGCTGATCGCTTCTGCTTCCGCCCGCGCGGCTTGTTCGCGATCGAGCAACTGAGCGCGTTGGGCCTCGATTTGCTTGCGATCGCTGATGTCGGCGATGATCGACATACAGTTGATGTTGCCCTTGCTGTCGCCGACTGGAGTTGCCCACAAGCTGATGTCGATCAAGCTGCCGTCTTTCCTTTGGCGATGGGTTTCCATGCCGGCGATCGCGTTTCCTTGGCGAATTTTTTTCAAATTAGCAGTGAATTCCTCCCGCTTGTCTACGGGAACGCTGGGCACAAATTGACCTACCGCTTCTGATTCATGCCAGCCAAAAATCCTCTCGGCGGCTGGGTTCCACATTTTCACAGTGCCGTCGTCGCAGTCCAAAACGGTAATTGCTAGGGGACAAGCCTGAATCAAGGCTTCTAAAGTTTGATGGATGTGCGATCGCGCAGCTTCTGCTTCTTTGCGATCGCTGATATCAACGTTCACCCCGATCATCCGCCAAGGCAAACCCCGATCGTCCTGAAACACCTTAGCCCTGCAAGCAATCCAGCCGACGCTTTTGTCCGGGCGGCAAATGCGGAACTCTATGTTTAATTCCTCCCCGGAAGCCACCGCAACTTTTACCTGCTTTTCGGTAACAGCGCGATCGTCTGGATGCACCATTTGGACCCAACTTTGATAGCTGTCTAAACTGCCGGCAGGCAGCCCGTACAAAGCCTCTAACTCCGGCGTACAGGCGACCTCGCAGGTTTGGATGTTCAATTCAAAAGTTCCAATTTTGCCTGCTTGCTGAGCGATTTGCAGCCGTTCTTGATTGTGTTTGAGTTCTGCTTCGACGCGCGAGATCTCGGTCAAGTCGATGTAGAATGCGACGATCGTCTCTGGTTCGCGATCGTCCGCGTTCAGAGTCGTCCCGCCCATCAGAATCGGCACGCGGCTGCCATCTTTGCGGATGTACTCTTTCTTGAAAGGAGTTGCGACTCCGTGATCCCGCAGTTCCCCGGCCGCCAAGGCGTCGAGGTGCAGGTATTCGGGGGGGGTCATCCTGTCCCACCGCATTTTACCGGAGAGCATCTCTGAGCGGGTGTAGCCGACCATATTGAGCAGGGATTGGTTGGCGTAGGCGATGCGGCCGCTAAAATCGCCGATCGCAACTCCGAAAATATTTGACTCGAACAGCCGCCGGAATATGGCTTCGCTTTGCTGCATTACCCGTTTTGCTTGTTTGCGATCAGTGATTTCGGCTACCACAGTGCTGACTCCCAGCAGTGTTCCTGATTCATCGCTCACGGGGTAAAAGCTGATTTGCCAATCGCGCAAAACTCCCGGCTGTTGCTTGGTTTCGGCCTTAACTTCCAAGTCGATCACGGGGGTTTGCGTCGCCAGGACTTGGCGATAAATCGGCTCTACCATATCGGCCATTTCGGGAATTACTTCTCTCACGGTATGCCCGATGTAGTCTGCCATCGATTTGCCGTCGATCGCAGCGAGGCATTCGTTGATGCGGATGTAGCGCAAATTGGTATCGACAAAGCACAGCCCGACTGGTGTGGTTTTGTAAACTAAGTCGAGTTCTGCTAGTTGGCGGCGAATGCGTATTTCGTTTTCTCGAAGTTGGTTTTGAGCTTGTTTGCGATCGGTGATATCGAGTACGAAGAATGCTCCTTTTTCTGTGCATCCTTGGAAGTTTCCGCCGCCGACTAAAACGGGGAAGCGCGTGCCGTCTTTGCGGAGATATTCTTTTTCAAAAGGCGCGCAACTTCCTGATGCTTCGACTTGCGCGAGAGCGATGCGATCGAGTTCTAGATATTCCGGCGCCGTGAGTTCGAGCCAGCGGATCTGTCCCGAAAACAAGTCTTCCCTCGTATATCCGATCATTTCCAGCAAGGCGTCGTTAGCGTCAGTAACTTCGCCGTTGGCATCCCAGAAACCGATGCCGATCATGTTAGATTCTACCACGCTGCGGAAGCGCATTTCGCTTTCCCGCAAAGCTAATTCTGTTTGTTTTTCTGCGGTAATATCTGTGATAATTAGGCCGGCTCCGATTATTTCTTCTCTTTCATTTTTCACTGGGTAGTAGTTGGCTAGCCAGTAACCAAAATATCCCGGTTTCCCATGAGGTTCGCCACTCATTTCTAAGTTTAAAACAGGCTGGCCGGTTTCTAAAACTTGCTGAATTATCGGCGCAAATTTGGCTGCATGTTCGGGCAACAATTGGCGGAAGTCTTGGCCGAGATGCTGTTCTATCGGCAAACCGTTGAGTTCTGCTAATACTTGATTGATACGGATGAAGCGCATTTCGCGATCCATAAAGCAAATCGCTAGGGGAGATGCTTCTAACAGCGCGTCAATTACGGCAAAGGATTGCGATGTTTGAGATAGTGCTTGTTGCGCTTCAGTGTAAAGTCTGGCGTTGTCGAGGGCGATCGCCACGCGGTATGCTAGGTCTTCTAGCATTGCCATGTCTTCTGCACTGTAGCGACGGCCCAACTTCTGCGTAAAGCAAGTGATGGAACCCATTACCCGCCCGCGAGCCCTCAGCGGTACGCAAGCGTGAGATCCGATATTGAGCGATTGTAATATTTCCAATTCTGCTGCATTTTCGGCTCCTGCTGCTAAAATCTCCTCATCCACTTCGGCAATTAGTTCGGATTTTCCGCTGCTGATTACCAGCGGATAGCCGTTAACAGCATTTTCGGCGCTCAAACTTCGGATGCTGAAGTTATTAATAGTCTCAACCATAGAGAGTTCTGCGTGAGCCACAGCGACTAGACGCACATTTGATTCGCTTTCGGTCAAATGAATGCAGCACCCATCAGCGATCGAATTTATGGCTAATTCTGCTACCTTTTGCAGCACCGTTTCCCCGTCAAACGCATCAGCCAGCATTTTGCTGACTTCTGCTAAAAATGCCGAGCGCTGCTGTTCTATTTCCGCTTTTTCCCTTGCTGTTTGCTCGATTGTTAACTGCAATCTTTGAGTTTCCGCAAGTTTTATTTCTGTGATATCGCGGGCGACAATTAAGGCTGATTCTGCTACGCCATTTTTGTCAAATTCGGGAACTACGCGGGATTGATAATTCCGGAGGCCGTTGATTGAGAAAGCTTGAAACTCGACAATTTCTTCTCGACCTGTTTCTAACACTTTGTGCAGGGTTTCATCCCACATTTGGCACAGTTCCGGCGGCATTCCTATTTCTTGACTGGTTTTACCCAAAAAGAATGAAATTGGTTTTCCTTGGCTTCTTTCAACTGCGTTATTGACGTAAATATAACGCAAATCTTTGTCAGTGCGGATAATTACATCTGGCGTATTTTCTAGCAGCGTTCTGAGTTGCTGTTCGCTGCTTGCCAAAGCTGCTTGCGCTTGTTGTCTTTCGGTGACATCTCTCACCGTACCCACGTATCCGATGAGTTCGCCGGAGTCGGAGAACATCGGCGAGGAACAAACGTTAATCCAGCGCACAATCCCCTGTGGTGTTTGCACGCGATACTCGATCGCATAATCCCCACCTTTCCGAGTATAATTCAGCCATCGGGCCAATACGCGATCGCTGTCTTCCGGGTGAATGCAAGTCTCCCAACCGTCTCCTAAAAGTTCTGTCAAACTTAAGCCGCAAATAGCCTGACAGCGAGGGTTTGCATAGGTGTAGCGCCCCTCAAAATCTGCCATAAAAATGCCGACAGGCGAACAGGAACTTAAACAGCGAAATCGTTCTTCTTGAGCTTGCAGTGCTTCTTTAGCTACTGTTAGTTCTGCTGTGCGTTCTTTAACACGACTTTCTAGCTTAGTGTAGGATAAAGCCAGGGCTCTTTCTGCTTCTTTGCGGTCAGTAATATCGATCCCCGTTCCTATCACATATTCTACCAAACCCTCGCCATCTGTCGTCACAGTATTTGACCAAGAAATTAAGCGCTTCTTACCGTTTTTACTACGCCAATAGTTTTGATATTCGCTATGAAAATGTTCGGCTTTGAGGTTGGCAAAAACGGTTTTAACCGGCTCTATTTCTTCGGGGATTAAAAACAAATCCCAAACATATTTATTGATTACTTCTGCTGTCGAGTAGCCTGTACTTTTTTCGCAAGCTTGGTTAAACCGGACAATCCGGCCTTGGCTGTCGAGAACTACAATCAAGCAAGCCGTCGTCTCAATGACTTTGGAAATAATCTGACGTTCTATTTCTTGTTCTTGTTCTACGGACTTTAAGCCAGCATACCAAGCGCTAACCATTGCAGTGGCAAAAAGTAAGATTACAGGAGCTGTCTGGGATGAAAACAGTAACAGAGTTGTCAGCAGTAAAGCGGTGCCGGCACTCAATGTAGCAATTTTGTAAGATGTAATGGGTGAGGTCAAGACCTGAAACCGACTCATTTTTATTGACCTGTAGCGATGGCGCGATCGCACTATTGCTGATGTCGATGAAACAACCTTGTTAAAACTTAGTTAAAACTAAGTATTTATTTTTTCTATACAAAACCACATTTGTCGGCTCTGTGCCATCTTCCCAGAGACAGATTGGCTGCGGGGTTGCTGCTGAAGCAACTGCTATCATAGATCAAGAGACAAATTAGATTATCTAATTTCTGGGAGCAATAAGCGAGTGAATTACAAGCTGGCCAAAATTATCGGATTATTTTTCGCAGCCGCCACCCTCTTTGGATTCGTCGGTTACGCGCTTCAAAATCCCATCTTAGGCAGCAGCTCAGCGATATCGATCGGCTTCCCAAATCTTACCATCGCGGCCGTCGGGGCGATCGACAATCAACGCTCTCAAATCTATCTTAACGGAACTTGGCAATTTGTCCCCGCACTTGGCAACCTCCAAACCCCCCCCGTCTCCTCAAATTGGGGCTCCGTCTCGGTGCCGGGAGACTGGCAAAAAGAAAACAACGAATCCGTACCCGGAATCATCACTCGCGGCCGCGGCAAAGATTGGGAAAACTTCAACAGCAAACAACTTTCAAAAGCTTGGTATCAGAGAAATATAGACATTCCCGGTGACTGGACAAACCGCAGAATTTTTCTCGACTTAGCCAGAGTCAGCACCGATACAGTCATCTTTGTCAACGGCATTAACTGCGGTCAAATCCCCTGGCCCTACGGCACTATTGAAATTACCAAAGCAGCCAAACCAGGTCAAAACACCCTATCTATTTTAGTAGTGGCAGTATCCGATGAAAAGGAAAAAGCCGTCATCATGGGCCCCACAGAAATCTACACAGAAAAATCCAAGTTGCAATCGCGGGGAATTATCGGCGAGGTACGACTGCTGAGCCTTCCCCCCGGCCCGCTGATTAGCGACGTATTCGTCCAAACTTCCACCCGAAAAAAGCAAGTTAAATTAGATGTAGAACTCAAAGACGTTGCCCAAAGCGGTCAAGTTAAATTAATCGCGGAAATGCTCGACGAAAAAGGCAAAGTACAACAAAAATTCACCGCAACTGCCAAGGTTCAAGCTAAACCAATTCAGACAGTCCAAGTTCAGTGGAATTGGCCAAATCCCCGTCTTTGGGATGTCGGGCAACCAAACCTTTACACCCTGCAATTAGAAGTAAAAGGCAGCGGCATAGACACGCAATACCACCAACCTTTTGGCTTCCGGGAATTTTGGATAGAAGGGCGCAAATTTTTCTTAAACGGAACCGAATTGCGGCTGCGACCAATCTTGCACTCGGATACTTGGCAAGGCGGGACATTAGAAGTTGCTGATAGCCTAATTGACAGCTACGTCAAAGCCGGTTTTAACATAACAGAAATGTGGCCTTGGAATCACGACGAACGGGGTAGATGGCACTTCCGAGAGTTATTTTCCGAAAGAGCAGACCTCAAAGGTTTTCCCATTATGGCTCCCGCTTTAGACATTAGTCCTATCGCTTGGAACGGCAAATGGAAGAACCCCCTGTGGAAAAACCGCTGGAAAGACCGAATGGTGACAGAAATGCGCCGCTACCGCAATCATCCATCAATATTAATGTGGGCGACAAGTCCTAATTTTTTCGGCAACGCTGACGACCTAAATCCCCGTCGCATCGGCAAAAGCAAAGTAGAAGGAACTCTCAGTCCCTCGGACAACCAGCGTTTGCGGGTCAACACTCCGCTAGGAAATGACGCTATAGCTGCGATAAAATCGGCTGACCCAACCAGACCTGTGATGGTACACCAAGGCGCCAACTTCGGTGATGTTTATGCGCTGAATTCTTATTTAAATCTGATTCCCTTGCAAGAACGAGAAGAGTGGATTTCTGAGTGGAGCAAAACCGGGGAAATACCCTACATGGCAGTCGAGTTTGGGACTCCTCTGCACGCAACGATGATGCGGGCCCGCAAAGGTTTTGGTCTGGCAATTCTCAGCGAACCTTGGATGACGGAGTTTGCGGCAATTTATTTTGGTAAGCAGGCTTACGAGTTGGAAACTGCCGCTTATAAATCTAAAATTCGCGAGCAATTTGTCAAGGGTCAGGAGTATCAAAGCTGGCATTTTAAAAAAGAGTTAGATTTTGCACCCGCTTTTCAAAAGTTGCAGCAGTTATTCAGTACAAATACTTGGCGGAGTTGGCGGACTTTTGGAATGTCTGGGGGGATGATTCCTTGGAATGACGGACATGGTTGGGAAGTGTCCGAAGCAGGCCGAAAAAAGGTACATATTCGGGCATTTCAACCGGGTGGCAGGGGAGTTTATTTGAAGCAAGTGTCGAATAATCTTTTGAATTATTTGCAGCCCGAAGCTTACACTGTTCATCCTGGGGGCGAGGCAATTATGAAGAATAATAGCTCGACTTTGGCTTGGATTGCTGGTGCTAGCCCGGTTTTTACTGCGAAAGATCACAATTTGTTTGTGGGCGGGAAACTGGCAAAGCAAGTAGTGTTAATTAACGATACGCGGGCGGCGCAAGAATTTTCGTTTAATTGGCTGGTTTTGGTGGGGGGTAAAGAAGTTAAAAAAGGATCTGGAAAAGGGAAAATTGCTCCGGCAGGAACGCTGTTTTTTCCAATAGACGTAAATTTGCCAAATACCATTTCTAGCAAGGCTGACGGCGAAATTCGCTTGACGGCACGGGTGGGCGATCGATCGCATTCTGATACATTTGCTTTCCGAGTTTTTCCCAAACAATCCAAAAGTAAGGATACGCTGACAATTTTCGATCCAGTCGGCAAAACATCGGCCATGTTAAAACAGTTAGGTTATCAGCTTGTACCGTGGAATGGTTCGCAAGTTTCATCGCTATTAGTTATCGGTAGGGAAGCATTTTCTAGCGGGGAAAAATTGCCAGGAAATGTAGAAAATTTTGTGCAAAGCGGCGGCAAAGCAATTGTGTTTCCTCAACGGAGGGAATGGCTGGAAAATACGGGTTTCCGAGTTGCTGCCCACGTCAGCCGCCGCGCTTTTCCAGTTGACAGCAACCATCCCGCAATTAGCGGTTTAGACAGTGAAGATTTGCGGGATTGGGCAGGGGAAAGCACGCTGCTTGAAGCTTATCCAGATACGATCCAAACTGGCCCTAATTTGAGTCCGGCAAATAAACCTTGGTACGGCTGGCGTTGGGGAAATCGCGGCGGTGTCAGTAGCGCTTCTATTGAGAAACCGCACCGCAGCGGTTGGCGCCCCATTTTGGAATCTGAGTTTGATTTAGCTTATTCGCCGCTGATGGAATTGGATTACGGAAAAGGGCGGCTGATTTTAAACGAGTTGGATTTGGAAGACCATTATTCTGTAGATGCTGGGGCGGCGCAGTTAGTGCAACAAATTGTGAGTTACGGGATGAATTCTCCGGTACTTGGAAAGCCGGATAAAGTGGTTTTAATTGGGGGAGATGAAGATGCCCAAAAGTTGGACAGTTTGGGGGTAATTTATCAGCGCGCTAGTTCGCTTTCTAATGATGTTGGTTTGGTCATTGTGGGGAGAGAAGCGAATCTGAAAGATGCAGATTTGCGCGGTTATTTGAATGCTGGCGGGAAGGCGTTTTTCTTGCCGCGTCAAGTGCCTGCTGCGGGTTTGGGCGTGGGTTTGCAGCAAGCGCAGGATTTCGGGGGTTCGCTGGCGGTTCCGAGTTGGGATGAGGTGAAGGGGGTTAGTGCCTCAGATTTGCGATCGCGCTCTTTTTATGATACTTGGTTGATTAAGTCTGGGGGAGAAGTCGGCGCTGACGGTTTGTTAAGTCGGGTAAAAGTTGGCAAGGGTGTGGCGATTTTTTCTCAGATTGAACCCGACAGTTTGAATGCTGATACTAAGACTTATTTGCGTTTTACTCGCTGGCGGCAAACCAGGGCAAATTCTCAGATTTTGGCTAATTTAGGGGCGAGTTTTAAGGCGGATGGATCTGTGTTTAACGGTTCGAGTCGGGAGTTTTATCACTGGGATTACAGAACGGATTTTGAGAAGGGAGACGATCCTTATAGGTATTATCGATGGTAGGAAGTTCGGCAGCGGATTTTGTAGCGGATGTAACGGATGTAACTGAGATGTTGCACCATTCTTAATTACTTGCTTAGGAACAGGCTTTTCGGCCTGTTCCACAAGAGATAAATTTTCTTGTGGAACAGGCATCTTGCCTGTTCTTGACAATGGTGCAATTTGTCAGCATTGCAGTTATCCAAGCTAGGGATTAAAAGTGCGATCGAACAGAGGTTAGCAATTTCAAGCTTAAATTGCTGATTTTATTATACTGTTAAATATCAAAGGTCAAAGTGACGGCGGAAGCGCGGGTCTAGTTTGTCGGTTTTCTTTTGGTTGCAGGTGCCGCAGAGGGTTTGCAAGTTGCTGATGTCGTTGGTGCCACCGCGCGCTAGGGGGATGATATGATCGATCGTCAGTTGGGTTTCTAGTTTGGTTTGGCCGCAGCTTTGGCATTGGTATTTATTGCGATCGAATACATATTTTCTGACTTCGGGTGGAATGGGAATTCTGGGGGTTTTGCTCATGAATTGTTCGGTTGATTTTCTTGATTGAGGAGTTGGCGGCGCAAATCGTCAAGTGGTGATTCTGGCGGGCTGATTTCTAATTCATTGCTTTCTGGTGTTTCTTCAACTTCTGGTTCGTCGGGGCAAAATTCTATAGTGACTCTGATTCTAACTTTACCTTTTTGCCAACCTTTAGCCCCTATTTTTAAGGCTTCACAGTCTATCCCGTCACGAAACCATTGTTGTTGCCCGCTAGTTCTACTCTGCGGATTATATTTATGGGTATTTATTTGTAATCCTGGAGTCTTACATAACTCCTGAAGTGCAGATTCTAGCTGATTACTAACCGCTGAGCTCATTACTTCCCTCAGCCTACCTACTTTAAATATCTTAGATTCAAAGGAAAAAACATCATCATTTCCGTAATTTTTGAGAAAAATATGTTCTTGCATATTGATTGTTGATTTTTTCAAAATACTCTATTAATGATTATAGAGTATTGTCCCATTTCTGTGAATAACCGGGCGAATAGAATTCGCGTCTACACAAACAATGTCCGCCTGCGCGGACTGAGAATGTTTTCAACCCGCGAAGGCGGGTTTTGTCTGTGTAGCCGCGATTTCCAAGAGACTGTTGGCGAATTAAAAAAGGGTGAAACCAAACATCCCATAATCATGGAAAAAAAACTACAATGAGGCA
>NZ_JAUBPI010000072.1:0-32448 GCF_036700645.1 Microcoleus sp. S36b_A4
ATCTTGCACTTTTTTCTCGAGCGCGCGATCGAAAACCCAGACCACGCAATATGCGAGCGATTATTCAGCAAACCCTACATAGGGTGTAGTAATTTTTGGCTATTAGTCCCATCAATTAAATCTTGATTATTTTGAAAAAAGGCTGCCGAATAAACATTATCTAAACACAGGGCTTTATAGTCTTTCCAGTAACAGCTCTCGCCCTTGGTTTCGTTGCGTAGTCTAACTTTACCGCCATCTAATGTAATTTTCTTGACTCCTTGTTGAGATATAGGTAATTCAAATTCTTGTCGATTGACTAATCTTTGTAATGTACTGTGAGAAATTTTGATTCCCGTAAATTTTTCCAAATCTTTTTCTGCCATTTGATAAGATTCATTGGCACCGATTAAAAGACAGCAAGTTTCCATGAGTGGACTAAATTGACTGTAAGCTTTTAAGCCAAAATATTTTGCCTGATTATCTGTAATGTCGAGCGAGCCGATTATTGATTTTATTTATTTTTCGGGGCTTTCCTGTTTTAATTCCTGATACTGATGAAAAAAAAGCTACCTAGTTCTGGGCCGACTTCTTCTAACATTTTCGCTTCGCAGGGTTTTTTCTATACTTTTAAAACTTTTTAACTCGGTTGGATCTGTATTTCTGTAAAAAATTTCTGCTACCGCTTTTAAGTGGACTTTTAGCTGTTGTTGGTCTGATGGTGTCATTTTATTTGTCTCATCTTTATTTAACGATTTTACTAGCTTTTTCATTTTCTCTCTTTTTTGACACATTTGGCAAAGTGAGATGCACCCGCCAAATATCGACGACAGCGGTTCGTAGCTGATGGCATGAGTGTAACGAAGATATGTGACGCGAGCTTTGAATTGAACGGCCAAACGGTGAACCTGGTTCCATTCCCAATGGTACAGGTGCAACATATTCGGTCTGACAGCAGGCACACTGACCATCATAACGTTCGATTCGGGTGACTATGGGGCGAATTGGGGGTAGTTCGGTTTTTTCGTAGAGGGATTGCAATTTTTGTGCGGCGGCGGTGAGTTTCTCTCCACACTGGGGACAATTTTTGAGTTGGGCGATGATTGTTTGGTCGGGTTCAGGATGTAGCTGTCTTCCCCCTCCTGCTCTTCCTAGGCTTCTTTGTCTTTTTATCCCCTCAATTTTCTATGGCTTAATGTTTGGCTTGAATCATGAGGATGGTGGAGTGCTGGAATTTTGGCTAGGTTTTTTGGGAGATGAGCCTGGTTTTGGTTCGTATGTGGCTAATGCTGCGCTAAGTTTTTGGATTTCTGGCCATAGCTCTACTATCAAGGCTTCTTTTGCCTCGTTCGATAGTTGCTTTAAGTCGGGGAGTTTTTCCATCCCTTGATCTAATGTCTATCTTGTCTTCTTGTCAAGGGGGTTGAGCAATTACTATTTTACTACAGGACTAGATATAAAATATAAAAGGACGATCGCCAGCGCGATCGTCCTTTTATTTGCTTCACGTACTATCAGCTTTGCAGCTTGTCTGAATCCAAGATTATTTACGGTTGTTGAGCCATTTAGCCGCAACTATTCCCAAAATACCAGCAACAACTGGATTGCCTAAAAACTTCATCAAACTCGGCTGTTCGGCTAGCACTTCTTGGAAAATATCCGGGTGATTGTGATAGGTGAACGAGGCCAGCTTGGTAACATCGTCAGCATTCATGCGGCTGGCGTGGTGGGTAGAAAGTCCTAGCTGCTTTTCCAATTGGCGATCGTTCAATCCTCTCTTGCCCAAATGCTTGAAGAATTCCCGTGCTACATCGTCGCGTTCATTTGGCTTAATTTGGGCGATCGCCTTTTGCAATTCCGGTTCCAACTGAGCCGGCGGGAGGGAGTCGTGATTCAGGGAACGCCCGAATAATTGTTTGCGCTGAGCAGGGGAAGTTCTCTGAGCAAAATCGTCAAAGTTTTCGTAATCTTCACCCGTTGTCTCCGGCATAATTTCTCGATCGCCCTGGGCTAAATCGTTCATGATTTGACGCTTGTAATTATCGCTGCTACTCATGGTAACTCTCTTCCAATCTACACAACATTTCAGTCTTAAATTGAGATGGTTTAGCCTTCAAAAAACTGCGGAATATTAAACCGCCACGCGACTATCATTTAAGCTTGCTAACTCGGTCAAGACTTGTATTCAATCTGATTTGATTGCTGATCGTACTTAGCAGTCAAAATTAACTTTTTGTCAGGAGCGTAAACCAAAACACTTACATCCTGATTTGGGAAATTGCGGTGAAAACCTTGTGCTAAAGATTTCGCCAAATCTTTCACTTCAGTCGGGCGGACTTGCGGGGTAATTACAACTCCCAATTTGTTATTGTCGCGCACATAAGCATCCTGAACCAAGCCCTTAGCCGTCTTTGTTACCCATTGACCGAAATCTTGACCTGCGGCGGTATTGCCACGTTCTAGCTGCGCGTAATAACCCTGACTGCCACCAATTGCTACGGGTATATCAGTCGGTTTTTGGGCGGAAACGCTGGGCGCGCAGGCAGTAGTAACTGCCAGCATTAATACCAAAAGTACGCCTGCAATTATTTTGCGACTCTGCTGCAATAAACTCACCTTTTTTCCTCCGTTCCTAAAACATTTGGAATAGTTGAAAGGGTCAGGTTGCTCGACCCTCTCAATGCCTATATTATTAGGCTTAGTCTAGTTTCTTTTTGAGCTCATCTTTTACATCTTCGATCGCGTGACCAGCTTCAGCTTTGGCCTGCTTGGCTTTGCCTTCTGCTTTATCTTTCGGGTCGCCAGTAACATTGCCTAGGGCTTCTTGAGCTTTGCCTGCGATGTTGTTGCCAGTTGCCTTTGCTCTATCTTCAGTGCTCATGGTTTTCTCCCTATCTGTATTTAATCAGACATTTTCTACTTAATAAACTCATCATAGGTAACTAGGAGCTGCGTTGCAATCTACCTCTAGGAAGAAAGAATGAATAAAAAATGAAGATGGAAGATGGAAAAGTTATTTTTATGTCTTGGACAGCCTGCCACTTTCATACTTATAGGTTTTTTTTCACCGTTTATGGTGGCTGCAACGAAGTATTTGTGTAAAAAAGCGAGTGGATGGTCAACCCCGCTTCCCGGAGTTTTTTTTCATACCCCAAATAATTTAAAAGTATCAATTTTTATTTAATTCTGCCTTCCCAAAGCGAGTGTGGGCAAGATTGCATCTTACCCACACCGAAAAAAATCCGTATTAGTTTTAATCTACCTTTTGATGACATTCTTCATCTATTTTGTGCTGAAGTTCTTCTTTCAACTGTTCCACAGCGCGCATAGTTTGAGCATCTTCTTTTTTTTGCTGACCGAGGGCTTTTTCTGTTTCCTCGCCGAGCAATATTTCCCTAGATTTTGGTACCGTGACTTGATTTTCGCTGGCCGTGTGGGTGGCGTTTTCTTGACTATTCATTAGTTTTTCCCCTATTGTTTGCAAAATTTATTTTTAACAAGGGTACTTAGAAGTTAACCTTATACTTAAGATAACGGAAATCACGAAGACTTCCATCTACCTCAAGGGAGATAGGGGCTGGTGAATAATTTTGAGTTCTATAGTTAAGATAAATTACGGAAACTTCCATTAGCCCCAAAGGAGATAGGGGAAGGGGAATAGTGCGTGAGATTGCTTGGTGGGTCGCAAGGCGCGGGCAGTGAATGAGTTGGGAAAAGGGGAGGAGGGGGGAGAATTTTTCTGCGGCGCGAGCGATGGCATTAAGTGTGGAATGTTGTGCTATGAGGCTCTTTGGACATCGGTAAAAGATGAAGAGAGAAATGAGAGGCAGTTTAGTGCAGACTTAAGTCTATGCTGAGAGTTGGAAAGTTAAAATCTGTAGGGTGCAGCAATTCCCAAGTTTGGTGGCGATCGGGTTAAATAGTCTGCTAAACAAGAGTTAGCGTCAAGGCTAACTTCCAGCAGGATCGAACTAAAATTTCTGTTATTAGTAAAAATTATCTAAAACCCTATGGGAGCAAGGAGCAGTAACCCCCTCGAAGCAGCCGGCCCGACTCGTGAGCCGATCAAAATAGGTGTGTTGCATTCGCTGACGGGCACGATGTCCATCAGCGAAATTTCTGTTAAAGATGCGACGCTGTTGGCGGTTGAGGAAATTAATGCGGCCGGAGGGGTGCTCGGACGCCCCTTGGAAGCGGTTATAGAAGATGGAGCCAGCGATTTGCAGACTTTTGCTCAAAAAGCTAAGCAATTGCTCTTAGAAGCGCAGGTGGCGGTGGTATTTGGCTGTTGGACTTCGGCGTGCCGCAAAGCTGTACTGCCTGCTTTCGAGCACGGCAACGGGTTGCTGTTCTATCCGGTGCAGTATGAAGGGCTAGAACAGTGTCCGAATATTTTCTACACTGGTGCTGCCCCGAACCAACAGATTGTGCCTGGGGTGAATTACTTGCTGAGACAGGGAAAGCGGAAAATTTTCCTGTTGGGTTCGGACTATCTCTTTCCCCGCACAGCAAATCGGATTGTGAAAGCTCAACTGGCGGCACTGGGGGGAGAGTTGGCGGGGGAAGTGTATCTGCCGCTGGGATCGAGGGAAGTGGGCGAGGCGATCGCACATATCTTAGCAGTGAAACCAGATGCTATTCTCAACACTCTCAACGGCGATAGCAATGTGGCTTTTTTCCAAAAGTTGCGGGAAGCTGGCGTGAACCCCGATGATTTGCCGGTGATGTCGGTTAGCGTAGCAGAAGAGGAAGTGCGGGCAATCGGGCCGTCCAATATTGCTGGACATTGGGTGGTTTGGAACTATTTTCAAACGGTGGACACACCGGAAAATCGGAAATTTGTCAAGGCTTATAAAGCCCGATACGGGGAAAATCGAGTCACGGATGACCCGATCGCAGCAGCTTATTTGGGCGTTTACCTGTGGAAGCAAGCAGTAGAAAAAGCTGGTTCGACAGATGTGGTTAAAGTCAGGGCTGCTGCTAAAAATATTGAGTTTGCAGCGCCATCGGGGAAGGTAAAAATAGATGCCCAAACGCAGCATATCTGGAAAACAGTGCGGATTGGTAAGGTGCGGTCGGACGGTCAAATTGAGGAGATTTGGAATTCGGGCGCACCGGTTCCGCCAGATCCTTTTCTCAAAACCTATCCTTGGGCGGCGGCACTTGCTCCGAGGCCGATTTCTCTGGGAACTCGGGCGTCTTTGAGCGGGCTGTTTGTCATCTTGGTACTGATAACTTGGATGGCGGTGGGAGTCGGGTGGATGGGTTCTGTGGAGATGAAGAACTATTTGCTGACAATAAAAGCTGCCTCAACTCCGGCGGGGGTTTCTGAGGCAGCAATGGCGGTGCTGGTGCAGCAAACTCTGGCAGTGGCGAGCCGCACTCAGCACTGGCTGCTGGGGGCTTCAGTTTTGAGTTTGATCGCGGGGATAGTGGCTTTTGTCTCGGTGTCGGCAATTATTCGGAATCTCGGCTTGCTGCGGGAAACTGCGGAACTGATGGCCAGCGGTGATTTTACGGCTCGATCGCCTGTGGTTTCTAATGACGCGATCGGGGTGCTATCTTCTACTCTCAATACAATGGCTCAGCAAATTAGCAGTTTGCTCAACGGTTTGGAAGTGCGGCAGCGGCAGCTAGAGGAACGATCGGAGGAATTGGAAGTCGCTAAGAATGCTGCGGAAGCTGCCAACCGGGCGAAAAGCACTTTTTTGGCAAATATGACTCACGAGTTGCGGACGCCTTTGAATGCGATTATCGGCTACAGCGAGCTGCTGCAAGAAGAGGCTCTGGAACTCGGCGAAGAAGAGTTTGTCATGGATTTGGCAAGCATTAATATGGCAGGCAAGCAGTTGCTCAACATTATTAGTGACATCCTGGATATTTCTAAAATTGAAGCAGGAAAGATGACTCTTTTCTTGGAGACTTTTGAGGTGTTGGATTTGATCGAGCAGGTTGTCACTACTGTTCAACCGACGCTAGGGAAAAATGGCAATACTTTGATCGTCAATTGCGATCGCAATATTGGCACGATATACGCTGATTCGGGGAAGCTGGGACAAGCGCTGTTAAATTTGGCGAGCAATGCTGCTAAGTTTACAGATCAAGGCAAAATTACGATTAATGTTTGGAAAGAAGAAGGGGAGGTTTTGCCGATCGACAATTCCGCAGAACTCTGGGCAGATCCTTCTCGTTGTCAACAGCCTTTGATCGTGTTTCAAGTAACCGATACCGGCATCGGCATGACTGAGGATCAGGTGTCGAGGCTATTCGGAGCTTTCGCTCAAGCGGACGATTCTACTACGCGCAAATACGGCGGCACCGGTTTGGGGCTGACAATTAGCCGGAGATTTTGCCAGATGATGGGCGGAGATATTACCGTTGAGAGCGAGTTTGGCTGCGGTTCTAGTTTTACGATCCGGTTGCCGATTGCGGTTAAAAACCCGAAAGAAGCGCGGGAAGATCGAGAAATCCCAGAAATTCAGGCTGAGTCTTCCCAGGAGTTAGACACGAGTGCAGCGGCGACTGAAGCGAAGCAAAAAGAACTGCGATCGCAACCGCTGGATCTGCCCGATGCTGCTACTGTGCTGGTGATTGACGACGATCCAGACGCGCGAGATTTGATGACCCGCTGCTTATCGAAACAGGGATTTCGGGTGCGATCGTCGGCTAGCGGTGAAGGGGGGCTTCTGTTGGCTAAGGAGTTGCTGCCCGACGCGATTATTCTGGACGTGATGATGCCGAGTATGGACGGCTGGGCGGTGCTGTCGGCGTTGAAAGCAGATCAAGATTTGGTTGATATTCCAGTGATTATGATAACTTTTTTGGACGACCAAAATCAGGGGTTGGAATTGGGAGCCGCGGAGTATGTGAGGAAGCCTGTGGATTACAAGCGCTTTGCTGCTTTATTGAGTAAATATCAGGGTATCGAGAAGTAGTTTGTGGGCTGTTGACTGTTGACTGTTGACTGTTGACTGTTGGCTGTGGTTATTAGTTATTAGTTATTGATAGCAGATAACAACTAACAACCAACAACTAACAACTAAGCTGTCGCGCATTTAAATTGTATATTCGGTGCGGGCGGGACACCCCACTCATTGTTTGATTGTTTTTTGACAAACAATTTAAATGCCGCAACAGCTTAACAACTAACAACTGACTAATTAATCTAAAAATCCCATTAAGGTCGAGCTATCGTCAATTTCGTTGGAGGCAATGGGGCGGTTTCCTCCCATTGTGGAGTAAACTTCATCAATGTGAAGAGTGCTGATTGCAATAGGGCGAGCACCGGACATACTGAACATTTCACTGACTTGCATGGCGCTGGAGCCGATCGGGCGATTGCCGATTGTAGCAACCACTTCAAAGTCGCTGGATTCTACCGGGCGATTGCCTACAATGCCGTAGGTTTCGCTGAGGTGCAGGGTGCTAATGCCGATCGGGCGGTTCCCCGACATCGAGACGGTCTCGCTGATGGTAAAATCGTCTGGGCCGACAGGGCGGTTGTCATGCATGAGTTGCGGCCGATAAAGTTGGATTCCTGTTGCTTTGGCATCCGTGGGTGGTGTCGGTTGGCTTTTGGAACTGCCTTTACCGCGACGGGCGATCGCTTTGCTTTTGCTTGTACCTGTACTGCTCGTATCCATAATTCTTTTCCTCGCTTATTTTTGGACGTTGATTGCTGGGTGCGGACAACTGCTTTTCTTGGCTTTCTGCTTGCTATTTCGGCCGATGATTAAAATAATATTACAAAGTCTAACTATTTTTTTAACGAAATTGCAGAATCTCTGCATTTTTGTTAAGATTTATGGGTAATAGCTACATTTTCCTATGGTAACTGCGGCAGCATCTTTTCAATTGCAAGCGCCCTTCCAGCCCACAGGCGACCAACCGCTAGCGATCGCCCAACTCGTCAAAGGCATCGAAGCTGGCGATCGATTTCAAACCTTACTCGGTGCCACAGGTACGGGCAAAACCTTCTCCATTGCCTCGGTGATTGAAAAAGTCGGCAGACCCACCTTAGTTCTAGCACACAACAAAACCCTGGCAGCTCAACTGTGCAACGAACTGCGAAATTTTTTCCCGAACAATGCAGTCGAATACTTTGTCAGTTATTACGACTACTACCAACCTGAAGCATACATCGCCGTCACCGATACTTTCATTGAGAAAACGGCAGCAATTAACGACGAGATCGATATGTTGCGGCACTCCGCCACGCGATCGCTCTTTGAACGCCGCGACGTGATTGTAGTTGCTTCAATTAGCTGCATCTACGGTTTGGGAATGCCTGCAGAATACCTGAAAGCGGCTATTCCTTTGCAAGTAGGAATGGAAGTCAACCAGCGGCAAGTTTTGCGCGATTTAGTTAACGTCCAATACAGCCGCAACGACATAGATTTAGGCAGAGGCAAATTTCGCGTCAAAGGCGATGTTTTGGAAATTGGCCCGGCTTACGAAGATAGAATTATTCGCGTTGAATTCTTCGGCGACGAAATTGATGCCATTCGCTACGTTGACCCCGTAACTGGTAAAATTATCCAAAGTACAACCGCTTTAAATATTTATCCAGCGCGTCACTTTGTCACGGCGGAAGATAAATTAGAGGCAGCTTGCCAAGGAATAGAACTCGAATTAGAAGACCGGCTGACAGAATTTGAAAAACAGGGTAAACTATTAGAAGCTCAGCGGTTGGAACAGCGCACTCGCTACGATTTGGAAATGCTGCGCGAGGTAGGATACTGCAACGGAGTCGAGAATTATTCGAGGCATTTAGCAGGGAGAAATGCGGGGGAACCGCCAGAATGTTTGATTGATTATTTCCCGAAAGATTGGATGTTGGTGATAGATGAATCTCACGTCACAGTGCCGCAAATTCGGGGGATGTACAACGGCGACCAAGCTCGGAAAAAAGTATTGATAGAACACGGTTTCCGCTTGCCCAGCGCGGCCGATAACCGCCCTTTAAAAGCAGAAGAATTCTGGGCAAAAGAGAATCAGTGCATCTTTGTTTCTGCTACGCCTGGGGATTGGGAAATGGAGATATCTGAAGGCAGAGTTGCAGAGCAGGTAATTCGCCCTACTGGAGTCATAGATCCGACAATTTTTGTGCGCCCGACGGAAGGGCAAATTGATGATTTGTTGGGGGAAATCAAGGAGAGAGTAACTCGGGACGAGCGAGTTTTGGTGACGACTTTAACGAAGCGGATGGCGGAAGATTTAACCGAATATTTGCAGGAGAGGGCGATTAAAGTCCGGTATTTGCACTCGGAAATTCAGTCAATTCAACGCATCGAAATTATCCAAGATTTGCAGGATGGTAAGTTTGATGTATTGATTGGTGTTAACTTGCTGCGGGAAGGTTTGGATTTGCCGGAAGTTTCGCTGGTGGTAATTTTGGATGCGGATAAAGAGGGGTTTTTGCGATCGGGACGTTCGTTGATTCAAACGATTGGAAGGGCGGCGCGGCACGTTCAGGGACAGGCTATTTTGTACGCGGATAATTTGACGGATAGTATGGTTAAGGCGATCGACGAAACGGATCGACGCCGGGGGATTCAGCTAGCGTACAATAAGATGCACGGGATTACGCCGCAGCCGATCGCGAAAAAGCGATCGAGTAATGCAATTTTGGCATTTTTGGACGTGTCGCGCAAGCTGAATTCTCAGCAGTTGGAGGAGGTTTACGAACAGGTAAACGAGTTATCTTTGGATGAGATTCCTCAGTTAATCGGGCGGTTGGAAGCGCAGATGAAGGCGGCGGCTAAGAAGTTGGAGTTTGAAGAGGCGGGTAAATTGCGCGATCGGATTAAGCATTTGCGGGATAAGCTATTGGGACATTAACTTTGTTGTCAGGGAATTGAGGGGGATTTTTAACCGCAGATGCACGCAGATAAACGCTGATGAAGGGCTAATTTAAAAGCCAAACATGGCTTTTAGTCCATTTGCGATCGGCTGATACTCTTCTGCGGTTAAGTCTCCTCGGTAGCCCAAAACACGCTTTATGTCCACAGCGCGTATTTGATCCAGCAACACTGTAGAGTCATAGCGTATGTTTCCCATTCCAGCCTGAAGCTGCGGATATAGCGTTGAGTTTCGTGTCGCCCAATCTCCTTGTTGTGTCGTCAAGGGAACGACTATTACCAACGAAAACCGCGTTATCCCTGTGACATTTGGCAAAGCTACAATTACGGCAGGTCGAGTGTTTTCCTGTTCGCGGCCGGGCGGAATTTGAGCCGGGAAGTTAACTAGCACTACAGCCCTCACCTGCAAAAAATTAGGTAGCTGACTCACAAATTTTCTCTACCTTTTTATTGCCAATGTCGATCGGATTTGTTTCTTGAATTCGCCATTTAGCATAGGCGATAACTTCTTTAAAGTCTGCTTCTTCAAGTTCTGGATAGGTTTGGCGTATTTCTGCTGTCGAATAGTGAGACGCCATCATTGAGATGATAGTTTCAACAGTTATGGGTAAGTTGCGAATGCAAGGTTTTCCCGCCATGAATTGTGAATCGCAGGTAATTCTAGTAAATTGCTGGATATCTTCTTTACTATTCGTGGCACTTTCATTGTCCAGAATTACTATTCCAACTCCCGGAATAAAACGCACAGGCTTTGTGCCTTCGAGGGGGTCTACATCTCCCCAATCATAGGGGGGAATTTCATTATCGACGAGGTAAAGTTGACGCCAAGGCGATTTTGCCAATGCTTCGTCGGAAATGTCAGGAAAAAATATTAGCACTTCTGCGATGCCAACGGGAAAACCATTGAGTTTGCTCAAGCCATCTATAATGGCGGCTAAGACGGATAAGTCTAGATGGCTTAGGTTTTCGGCTTTTTCGATCAGTTGGTATACGGTTTCAGGATTGAGTGTTTCGCCCACAGCTTCGACTAAGTTTTCGGGGGTGAAACCTCGACATTTCAAGTATTCGGCTAGTCTTAAGCGAATTGTACTCATGGGTTTAGTTGAGAAAGATTTTAGGGTGAAGTCCGATCGCCTTTTACCATTTTCCTATTTTTTGGATGGGAAGGGCGATCGTACTTTCTATCAGATTTCTAGTCTTTGGGCTGATTCGCGATCGGATAACTCTTTGTCCGAAGGCTAAGAGTCAGAGAGATCGTCTTTATTCATTTGTAAACCTTTTTCGGCGCCTTGTCAACTTTTTTGTGGATATTTTTTCAGGAAAAATCACGGATTTAAAATGAGTATTATCGCGGCGGCATTGATAGTTGTTTACTAAAAAACAGTGCTAGTTGTTTGCTAAAAAACAGTGCTAGTTGTTTACTAAAAAACAGTGCTAGTTGTTTACTAATAGGATTAATATTTTAAATACTAAAATAGTATTAGACCTCTTGCAAAAAAAATCTATGTTAGAATTGAAGGTTGTGAGTGTTAGACCTGAGAGCCAACTCATAATTTTCAAGTGCTGATATAACCTGCAATCTGCTCTAATTAAGCAAAAATTTTGATCATAGCATAAAATTATTTTGCAAGAGGTCTATTGATATTTTAAATACTAAAAAAAGTTAGTTTTATTTACGATCGCCCTTACCGATCGACACTATCCAAGTCAACAAGCGATTTGGGAGACAGCAATGAGCAAATTTCAGTTATTCGATGCAGTGAGTTTAACCGAACCAATCGCCCAAAGCATCGTCTTTCATTGTGGTACGGGCGTCTCGCCCGTACATGATTGGTGGTACGGGCGTCTCGCCCGTACCACCAATCATGTACGGTTAAAATATTCATTGACAACAAAAAGTGCGCCTATTCCCAGCGCGGGGATTAGATTTTAAACAAGGTTAAAATATTCATTGACAACAAAAAGACCGATCGCCCTTAACACCACCCAAACCCCCTACCTCAATACCACAGCATCGGTACTGCTAGCAAAAGCCGGACGAATAAATTCCTCCTTCTCTTCCAGCGTGATGTAACTCTTATCTACAGCTAGCTGCATCACTTCCTGAAGAAAACCTCTCAGCACATCTAATACGTGAGTGCGATCGCATTCAAAAACCTTTTCCCAGCCAGAAGTTCCAAACTTTCTCAAAGTACAGCTAATGCGATCGTCCGTAGGTAGCAACGTAATAATAAACCAACTCTCAGAAAAAGTTATTACTATTTTTTGACCTTGTGATAGCTTAGCAATTTCTTTGGGAAAGTTACTTTCAATCATCATACAAATATCGGGATCTAAAAATACCTCTTTTTGAGCGTCACCTATTTCTATAAAAACTTTATGGTTGTGTTCAAAGCAGAAACATCGCCATCCCATTTCAAAATCAGAAAGCTCCCCTAATGGATCTTCTGGAGGATCTGCCCAGTCTTCTAAGAAACGTTCTGCTAGTTGAAAATTAAATTTATGACTGCTATTCATGGCTGCTACTCCTATTTAATTGCCGCAGACTGACACCCTCAGCTATAGGATAACCACTATTGAGAGTTCCATCAAAATCCCTTTGAATAAAAGCGCGAGTGACGTTTTGAGTTATCCTTAGATCGGGATGATAAACTCTACCTATAGGACGATGAAAATCAATAATGTATTCTCCTCGATATTTGGGTACTAATTGCTCGGCTACGATCCAATCCTCCGCATTTAGCCATTGTCCTTGGTCATCGTTAGTGCTTGCTGCTCTTCCGATCAATCTGTTGGCTTTCAGTTTAGGCCCATGATGGCGAGCAATATGATCGTAGGCTTTCATTGATTTAGAATTGTTCCACTGCGGTTCGGTTCCGCTACCTGTCCATTCACAACCGCTCCCAACTTCTCTGCTTGAATCTATTATAAACTGTTCGACAATTTCTGCCACTTCTCTATTTTATTGATTTGGACAACATACATGATCTTAGAAAAGAGGTAAGTTGGGCGAAGTGAAACGTAGGGTTTTGTTAGCTCAACCCAACCTACTAATAAACTTACGGTGTCGGATTCGGATACTTAGCGTGCACCGCATCGATTTCCGCTATAATCTCCCGATCCAAATTCACCTCCAAACTACCGACATTTTCCTCCAACTGTCCGAGGCTGGTTGCACCGATAATAGTGCTAGTTACAAACCAGCGCGATCGCACATACGCCAAAGCCATCTGCGCCGGACTTATCCCATTTTTACCCGCAATCTCAACATACGCTTTCACCGCATCATTCAGATTAGTTTTATCGTAACGCTGACCAAATCCCGCAAATAAAGCCAACCTAGAATTTTCAGGAATTCCATTCAAGTATTTACCCGTTAACAGCCCAAATCCCAAAGGACTATAAGCCAGCAATCCCACATTCTTAAAACGGCAAGTTTCGGCTAAATTCAAGTGAAATGTCCGATTGCTCAAACTGAAAGCATTCTGAATCGAAACAACCTTCGGCAAGCCGTGTTTTTCAGCCAACGTGCAAAACTCGCAAACTCCCCAAGGCGTCTCGTTGCTCAAACCCAAATAGCGGATTTTCCCAGCTTTAATTAAGTCAGCCAATACCTCTAACTGTTCCAAAATCGGTACTGTTTCTTGCTCTTGGGCGATGTCGTAATCCGGCGCGCCAAATAGCGGGACGTAGCGGTCTGGCCAGTGGATCTGATAGAGGTCGATGTAGTCAGTTTGCAAGCGCTTCAGGCTGTCATTCAGGGCTTTTTCGACATTTGGGCGATCGATCTGATTTTTCCCTTCCCGAATCCACTTTAATCGAGTGCTTCTGCCCGCCACTTTAGTCGCTATAATGACTTTATCCCGCTGCTGTTTCGCCAACCATTCGCCGATATATTCCTCTGTTTTGCCCTGAGTTTCCGCCTTTCCAGGGACAGGATACATTTCTGCCGTATCGATAAAGTTGATTCCTCTATCGATCGCAAAATCGAGCTGTTGGGCCGCTTCTGCAACGGTGTTCTGCTGGCCATAAGTCATCGTACCCAAACAGATTTCAGATACTGATAAGTCACTGTCGCCTAGTTTTTTGTATTCCATGAGTTTGATTGCTGGAAAATTATCTGATTCTATATTACAGAAAAAGTTTGATTTAATTGACAGCTCCAGAAAAGTGCGATCGGCTTTCTCCTCTCTTCCTCTTTTCCTCTGCGCCCTCTGCGGTTAAAAAAAATTAAAAGATATCCGCACTTAAATGTTAATATAAATAATTAGTATTCCTCTGATGTATGAGTAGTCGCCCGCCAAAAGTTCCGTTTGTCAACCTCTCCCTGCAACACCAACCAATCCAATCTCAAATAACAGAAACCATTGGAAAAATTATCGAGCAAGGAGATTTTATTTTAGGCCAAGCACTCGCGGAATTTGAAACAGCATTTGCAGCAGCTTCTGGAGTAAAATACGGCGTAGGAGTGGCTTGTGGAACAGATGCGATCGCTCTGGGACTCCAAGCTTGCGGCATTAATCCGGGCGACGAAATTATCATACCCGCGAACACTTTTATCGCCACCGTCATCGCCGTCCTCCAAGCCAAAGCTATACCTATTCTTGTAGATTGCGACCCGGAAACCGCCCTGATTGACCTCACAGCCGCCGAAACAGCAGTTACCTCGAAAACTAAAGCAATTATCCCCGTACACCTCTACGGTCAAATGGTATCGCCTCGGCAGCTTTTAGATTTTGCGAACCGCCACGATTTAATCATATTTGAAGATGCCGCCCAAGCGCACTTAGCCGAAAGAGAAGGATACCGCGCGGGTTCCATTGGTACAGCAGCAGCATTCAGCTTTTATCCCAGCAAAAACCTCGGTTCTTTTGGCGACGGCGGGATGTTCATTACTAACGATGCAGAGCTCGCAGAAAAAATGCGAACTCTCCGCAATTACGGAGCACCCAGCAAATATTTGCACACCGAAATCGGTAGCAACAGCCGCCTCGACAATTTGCAAGCCGCCGTGCTAAATGTTAAATTGCCTTACTTAGAAAAATGGAATCGCGCTCGCACCGCCGCCGCCCAACACTACAATACTCTACTACAACCATTGAAACACAAAGGCATTGTACCGATCGCCAACCACAGCAGCAGCGGTCACATTTATCACCTATATGTTATCCAAATTACTGAGGAAAGCTCGATCAACCGCAACACCCTTCAGGAAAAACTCGGCCAACACGGCATTCAAACAGGTATACACTATCCCGTACCTTGTCACCTGCAACCCGCCTACCAAAACTTAGGCAATCGGGGCGACTTTCCCCACGCAGAAACCCTGTGCGAACAAATTTTATCATTGCCAATGTATCCCGGATTGAGCAATACTCAGATCGAGCAAGTTGTTCGGGCGATCGTACTATCATTGAATTGCTAATTGTTCATAAAACTTATGCTGGAGTTGTTTCAAGCAGTAGGGTGCAGTTCTCAAAGCGTTTGGGTGGGAAATTAACAAATCTTTAACTCACAGTTGAAAACCCGAAAGCGTTGCGAATCCAGCGCGGCAATCTTAAAACTTCTCAAACCATGCACATCCAGCGCAAAATTCGCATTGTTTTCAAGCGATACCTCCTGGCGGAAGGTATCACTGTGCTCCTAGTGCTGCTGTACGCCCCCCTGCTAGTACACTGGTACGACGGCTGGCTCAACAAAAGCATCAGCCTCGAACACGAATATTTCAGCCACGGACTAATTGGTTTGCCCTACGCAGCTTATGTTGCTTGGATGAACCGAAAGTCCTGGCGCAGCTTGCCCCACTCACCGCATCCTTTGGGAGGCTTTTTGCTGGTACTAGCCACGCTTTTTTATCTGAGTCGCTTGAGCGATTTAGTAAATTTATCCCTCCCCGTAATGCTAGCCAGCATTTGCTTATCTTTAAAAGGAATTCCCGGCTTACAATTGCAGGCGATGCCACTTTTGTTCGTATTTCTGGCATCGCCGAACCACATTCCTTACCTCCTAGAACCCTACGCCTTACCCTTACAGCAATTTATTGCTGAAGCATCAGGCTGGATATTAATTAAGGTTGGTATCAACGTGAGAGTGGAAGAAATTTATCTGTACGTAAACGAGCGCATTGTAGAAGTTGCTCCACACTGTGCAGGCTTAAAAATGCTGTTTACCAGTCTTTACGTCAGCTTAATTCTACTGGATTGGACGGGAGTGTGGGACTCTCGCAAAAAAAGTCTTTTGTTTTTAGTGATTACATCCATTATTAGCATTACTTCCAACATTTTTCGCAATACTTTGCTAACTTACTTTCACGGAACCAACAGAGAGGCGCTTTTTACTTGGCTACACGCCGGATGGGGCGGAGATTTGTATTCTGCTTGTATACTAGGGTTATTGGTACTTCTCCTCAACGGGATGGAAAAGTATTTCCCTAGTCAGTCTGGCAATTAATGAAACAGATGATTTCAGCACAGAAACTACTGCGGCGATATCAATTATCTAAAATTATGGTGCTGGTGTTTTTGCTGGTATTAGTTGGGGCAGTAGCAATTCCCGGCTACGCGACGGGAAGATGGCCTTGGACAAACCCACCAACCCTTGCCAACCTCAAGCAATTAAGAAGTGTGCACCAAAACGGGATAAAAATTCCTGGGTGGCAAGTTATAGCCGTTCAGAATAACGTCCAAATTGGCGCTCACAGATGGTTAGTTCAAGAAATTAAAAAAGATAAAACAATTGCCATTTTATTGCTGTTGCCTCAAAATTACCCCAAAAACCAGCCCCAAGTAGAATGGCTAGATATCGATGGATTTCACCGATGGCAAACCGATTCTCATCGCACTTTGAGGTTTACAGTTAAATTAGCACCAATACCCGGCCAGCCAACGCCTAATGTCGAGGCGAGGTTTTTCCGAAGCTGGACTCGCCAACAAACTTTTGCTGTCGTGCAGTGGTACGCTTGGCCTAACGGGGGTTCTCCAACAACCAGCCGCTGGTTTTGGGAAGACAGTATTGCTAGACTCTCGAACCGCCGCGCCTCTTGGGTTGCTGTCAGTATCATCCTTCCCATTCAACCGCAGGGGGAGATTAAGATAGCTCAACCATTGTTGGAATCTCTTGCCGAAAGTGTCCAGGCTAAATTAATTACAGAAACTTTTCGGTTTCAGTAAGCAGGTATGTGCAAATAAATCGGCCTAGGGGGTGGGCGGATTTTGCCACAATCAACTGCTTCTTAGTAAATATCTGGGTTCAACCCGCCCGAAAATATCTTATTGTTTTTTCTCGTCGCTATATTTAGATGAAACTTACAAGTCAGACCATTATTCAAAATATTACTTTTTTAAATCCTCTGAAAATGTGGCAAAAATCCCCTATTAAAAATCGCCTCGCTTTTTACTTAGCAGGCCTGCATTCAACTGCTTGGACTCTATCTTTTGCTGCTGTATTCTGGGGTTTTAATAGCAAAAATTTTTCGGAAACGGCTTTAGCTCAATCTGTTGCTCCTGGTTCCGAGCGCCTCGTGGCGCCACCGCCATTGCGTTTACCGCCACCGCCCCCTGCCAATTTCAACCGGGATATTAACCCAGCTTTTCGGAATCGGCCCTACCGCCTCGGGCCGGGAGACCAGATTTCTGTTCAAGTTCAGCGCTTCCCAGAGCTAGGTTTTACGGGTCCAATCAGCCCTGAAGGCGTAATTGTACTACCGCTAATCGGAACAGTAAATGTGCGTGGTCTTACTGTCGAAGAATCACAGCAGCGCCTCCGGGAGCGCTTTGGCCAATTTATCAAAAATCCTCAAGTCTCGGCTGCTTTGCTGGTTCAGCGCCCCGTAGTGGTGACCGTGACGGGGGAAGTTGCCAGACCGGGTTTTTATCCGTTGCAAACCCCCCAGCTTCCTGCTGCTTTGGCGGCTGCTGCTGGGACTAATCCTACGGCGGAACTGCGGGCGGTGCGGGTGCGGCGGACTCTGCCGGGAGGTGCTGTCGCGGAGCAAGTTGTTGATATTTTGACACCGTTGCAAGCTGGTATTGCTCCACCGGATTTGCGTTTGGAAGATGGAGATGCGATCGTCGTACCGTATAAACAGGTTAGGCCCGATCGCAAATCCGATCAAGATTTAGCATCCAGGTACAGCCTCGCTGCTGCTGCTGTCCCCGTCCAAATCACTGTCACCGGAGAAGTCAGCAAACCTGGTTTTTACACGCTTCCGGCGGGTTCGGGTCGAATTTCGGCTGCTTTGGTAATTGCGGGGGGAGTCACGGGAAAAGCCGATTTGCGGGAGGTGCGAGTGCGGCGGACGCTGATGAACGGCTCCTCGGTCGAGGAACCAATCGACCTCTACACTCCCCTAGCAAACGGTAACGATTTGTTCGATTTTCCTTTGGCATCGGGAGATGTGATTGTCATCCCGGAATTGGACGCTAGTACCAAAAACCTAGACTACGACAAAGCTCTAGTTTCGCGGTCTACTTTGATTAAGCCCAGGATCTACGTTCGAGTTTTGAGTTACGCTAGTGGTGGTTTGACCTCGTTCTACATAGAAAATGGCAGCAGGTTTTTGGATGCTCTCAACAACTTGCCTGTTAATCTTGCTGACTTGCGGAAAATAGCCCTGATTCGGTTCGACGAAAAGCAAGGTAGAGCAATCAACCGTTCGATAGATGCTAAAGCTGCTTTGGAGGGCAATGTTTCTCAGAACCCGATGCTCGAAGATAATGATGTGATTGTGATTGGTAGGAATCTGGTAGAGCGCATTGGTTATGTACTCAACACTTTTACTCGACCATTCCGGGATACTTTGGGATTTATTCTGTTCTTTGAGCAGTTGAGAAATGGAGTAACAGATTTGTTCGGCCCGTCACGTAATGATAGGTAGTCATACCATTTTAGATTTTAGATTTTAGATTTAAGATGGGGAATGACTTAGGCGATATGGGTTTAGCTCGCAGACCGAAAGTTCTAAGGTTTTTGGGGGATTTGTAGAATTAGTCAGGAATCATTAGTTATCGTTAACAATTAGAAATCTAAAATCTAAAATCTAAAATCTAAAATCATCATGACTTTATCCGTTGTTAAACGTTATTTAATTGCTTTTGACCAATACAAGTGGGTGGGACTGGCTACTCTCGCGGTGACTGTGGGCGTGTCGGGAGTAGTGGCTATGCAGCCAAAGCCTGCGCCAGTTTACGTTGCAATAGGTACGCTGGCCTACGACAGACCGAGCGTGATTTTTTCATCCACTACTACTAAAATTCAACAGGAAGGACAAGAAATAACTAAAGATATGCTGCTGGATACAAGGGTGGTTGAACCAGCAGCAAAAAAACTCATCAAACCCGAAGGAAAATTAAACAAAGAAGAAGCGGAAAAAGTACAAGCTTTGGCTGACAAGCTGGGAAAAGATGTGCAAATAAAGATGCCCAGTAAGAATAATGACCCCAGCGCTTTGATTCAAATATTGTACAAAAATGCCGAGCGTAAACAAGCAGAAGCGGTAGTAAAGACGCTGATGAACGAAATGGTGGAACACAGCAAAAATATTAATACTTCTAGACTGCGAGAAACGATCACCCAAATCAACCAGCGTTTGCCGAAAGTAACTCAGGAACTTAGAGAGACGGAAGCAAAACTTGAAGCCTACGAAAAACGAGAAGGAACTTCAATTTTAGCAGCTCAGAGCGGTGCTTTGCCGCAAGCGATTACCAGCATCCAACAGCAGCAGCGGCAACTCCGCGTGCAGTTGGGAGGAATTGAAGCTCAAATTAACAGTTTGCAGGATCGCTTGGGATTGAATGTGGAGCAAGCTTACGTCGCTCAAGCACTCTCAGCCGATCCAATTATTGCCCAACTGCGAGTGCAATTGTTTTCGATCGAATCTCAGCTCAAAATTCTCCGCAGCGACTTGCAGGAGGAACACCCGAAAATTGTAGAATTGCTTAAACAAAAACTTGCTTTTGAGCAGCAGTTGCAGCAGCGCCAGTCTGAGGTACTCGGCGGTAACGGAGTGGCGGCTCCGCTCAGAAGTGCCGATCGAATTCGGGTAGACTCTTCTTTAGATCCGGCCAGACAGCAGTTAGCTCAAACTTTGATTGCTTTGCAAACGCAGCGGGATACGGTGCAACAGCAACTCCAAGGAATCGAGAAAACTGAAAAAGAATTGCGTCGGGAACACGCGACAATCCCCAACAAGCAGTTAGAACAAGCCCGTTTGGCGCAGCAAGTGGCGTTCAAAAAAGCTCTCTACGACAAGATGCTGTCGGCTTTGGTAGATGCTGAGGCGGCGGTAGCTGAGACAACGGGGAGTTTGAGAATCGCCCAATGGCCGCAAACTGATGACGTTGAGTCCAACAAGAGAGGTTTGCCCGTGATGCTGGCGGTGGGCGGATTTGTGGGATTGCTGCTGGGCGGGGGGTTGATATTTCTGTTGGGGATGCTCAACGGCAAGTTTTACAGTTGGGAAGAAGTGCGGGCGGCTTTGGTGGAAAAAGAGGTGCCGATACTGGCAGTTTTGCCTGAAGTGACGGTGTTTGATTCCTACGGCGATGAAATGCCTCTGGCCCTGGAGGTAAATTCTCCCTATTTGGAATTTTACGAGCGGTTGCGTACTAATTTGCGCCGGATCGGGAACAAACCGGTAAAGGTGGTGTTGCTGACTTCGGCAGCGCCTTTGGAGGGGAAAAGTTTTAGTGCTTACAATTTGGCAATTGCATCGGCTCGATCGGGTAAACGGACTTTACTAATTGAAGCAGATTTGCGATCGCCTTCTAACGTTGAATCTTTGAAAATTGCTGCTGATCCTTTGGCGACTGTGGAACCTTTGCACTATTACGGCAATATTAGCGAGTGCGTCCTTTTGGTTCCAGAGGTAGAGAATCTATACGTTGTGCCGAGTCCCGGCTTTTTGCGGCAAGCCTCCGCCGTACTAGAATCCAGCGAAATGCGGAGATTGTTTGAGGATGTTCGCAACCGCTTTGATTTTGTGGTTGTAGATTCTCCGGCGTTGAGCGAGTGCAACGATGCCCTGACGCTGGAACCGTACACGGACGGTATGATTTTGGTGGCGCGGCCTGGTTACACTTTGTCTAGTATGTTGTCTGAGGCTGCAGATCAGTTGCTGGAATCTGAGGATGAGGATTCGCATAAATCCGGGCCGCGGCTGTTGGGAGCGATTATTAACGGTGCTGATATTCCGGTGAAGTTCCGCAATGATATTGATATTGATGAATGGGAGTTGCCTGTGAGTGCGATCGGCGATCGGGCGATCGAAGTGCGATCGAGGCAATTACCGCAGCACTCAAAGCCTAAAAACAAGGCTATTAATAGTAAATTGAGATGATTTATCTGGCTTGATTCTGTAAAAGCAATCCTCAACTAAATATGAATATATTGTAGGCAGCGACATCAGCAGCTTAAGTCGAAATCAGCGTTAACAGCCAGTCTATTTTAGATTTTATATTTTAGAACCGACCCCACAGATGAATCTGGGAGGAAGAATTTTGGTCTAAAATTTTTCGTTTTCCAGGACTCCTGTCTTAAAGCAAGTCTCCGTTTTTGGGCGAGTTCAACATTCAACAGCCAGTCAATTTTATATTTTAGATTTTAGGTTGAAAAATTGACTCCACAGATGAATCTGGGAGCTGGAAATTAGGTGTAAAATTGGTCACTTGTCAACCGTCAACCGTCAACCGTCAACCGTCATTACTTGAAAATGTGTCATCGCACTATTGATTGGATTCAGGGCGTTTCTGGTGTTTGCTCTGGATAAACTGTTCCAAATCGGCGATCGCATCTTCAAAATCCGACAAATTAATTTTCGCAGGTCTAGTCTTCTTCGGCAAACTCGAAGACTGACTCGAAGACTTAGCCGGAGGCGGTGGAGATTTCGGTTGTGCAGCTTGAGTGCTGTTCGATTCTATAGAATCGAACAATTCATCCAGGGACTCAAAAAATGATTGAGCTGAGGCCCGGCGTAAATCTTTCTGGTCGTCGTCATCCGTCATAAGCCACTCCATAGACTCTAAAAGTTGCCAACAAACTCTGCCCGCCCCCAAGGCGTGCAGACATGAAAACCCGACTAAAACAAGCAAGCGGACACAATTTAACCGGACGGTGGAATGCTTGCTGCTGAACTTGCTGCCCTATAAAACCTGTAGCGGGCATTGTCAGCCTTCAAACTATATTTAACTCTACACCCGCCTACTGAGTGATTTGAGACTTGGTGCAGACCCAGCTCAAAATCATTGACCCTGAAAAAATCTCAGTTACGGCTCTTTCGTTGTCTAATTAACCCTAGTCTAGTCGAGAATAAGGAGACAGGACTTATGCAACTATTACCGCTGTTCAAGGGTTGCGATGGCAACGCGCCACCTCGAAAGGACGGAGAGACGGTGTTTTTTGCTTGAGTCCTAAGATTTCAAAGGCATTAGGAGATTTTAAGGTGACTCAGGGATTTGATTACGATTTAGCAATTATCGGCGCTGGCGTGGGCGGACACGGCGCGGCCATACACGCGGTTAGCTGCGGGCTGAAAGTGGCAATTATCGAAGCGGGGGACATGGGGGGGACTTGCGTCAACCGCGGCTGCATTCCCTCGAAGGCGCTGTTGGCGGCTTCCGGGCGAGTGCGAGATTTGCGGAATGCCCACCACCTAAAGACTTTGGGTATTCAATTGGGCAGTGTGGATTTCGATCGCGGGGCGATCGCCAATCACGCTAATACTATTGTTAGCAAACTTCGCGGCGACTTGACCAACAGCCTCAAACGTTTGAACGTGGATGTCATCCAAGGTTGGGGCAAAATTGCCAGTGCTCAAAAAATTACCGTCGAAACCGATAAAGGCGAGAAAACTATTACTGCCAAGGATATTATTCTCGCTCCCGGTTCGGTTCCCTTCGTCCCCCCCGGGATAGAAATTGACGGCAAAACTGTATTTACCAGCGATGATGCAGTCAGGCTGGAATCGCTGCCGAAGTGGATCGCAATTATTGGCAGCGGTTATATCGGTTTGGAGTTTTCGGATATTTACACAGCCCTGGGCTGCGAAATTACGATGATTGAAGCTCTAGACCAATTGATGCCGACTTTTGACCCGGATATTGCTAAATTAGCAGAACGAGTGTTAATTGCACCCCGCGATATTGAAACAAAAGTAGGTGTTTTGGCCAAGAAGATTATTCCTGGTTCGCCGGTAATTATTGAATTAGCTGATTTCAAAACTAAGGAAGTTGTCGAAGTTTTGGAAGTTGACGCTTGTTTGGTAGCAACTGGTCGGGTGCCGGTGAGCAAGAATTTGGGGTTAGAAACTGTTGGCGTGGAAACGATGCGCGGTTATATCCCAGTTAACGATAAGATGCAGGTTTTGGCGGCGGGAGAACCGGTGCAAAATTTGTGGGCGATCGGCGATGTTAATGGCAAGATGATGTTAGCGCATTCTGCGTCTGCTCAGGGAATTGCTGCGGTGGAAAATATTTGCGGTCGTGCGCGCGAAGTTGACTATTTGAGTATCCCGGCGGCGGCGTTTACTCACCCGGAAATTAGCTATGTGGGGATGACTGAACCTGCGGCCAAAGAGTTAGGAAAAGCTGAAGGGTTTGAGGTCGGTTCTGTCAAGAGTTATTTTAAGGGAAATTCTAAGGCTATTGCGGAGGGTGAAACTGACGGTATGGCTAAGGTGATTTACCGGAAAGATACTGGGGAGTTGTTGGGAGTTCACATTTTCGGTTTGCACGCTTCGGATTTAATTCAGGAGGCGGCAAATGCGATCGCCCAGCGCGATTCTGTTAACACTTTGGCATTCCGAGTGCACACGCACCCGACCCTTTCGGAAGTGTTGGATGAGGCGTTTAAACGGGCGGCTGGAGCGGGTAGTCATTAATCTGTAGGGGCTGTTTTCTTGTTTTAGATCCCCGGCTTCTTGAAGAAGTCGGGGATTTAAGTATTCTGTTTGAGGGCGGTGGTAGAGTAAGTTAAAGGAGATGAAAGTGTTCGCAATTGCAATCTTTTAGTATTCTCCAGAACCGGCAAGATGCCTGTTCCACAAAAAGTAAGTTTTTTTGTGGAGTGGGCATCCTGCCCGCCCGTCAAAGGCTTATTGAGAAATGACATTCCCTCTTGGTGAATATTCCTCAATAAAGGCTCGTTGTAATGTATAAATCGCTGTTCGTCAATAATAAACAGACAGCTAATTACTTCATTTCACTTGCTTCCGCTTGTAAGTTGTACAGTATTTAAATTGTATATTTCGATGACCCGATCAAAAATCTTCAAATTCTCTCCCCATCTCTCGAACACCATAGACAATCTAGATTCACAAAAGCTTAAGGATATGGTTGGGGTTATTTTCACTTTAGCTAAGCGATCGGGTTAACTTAGAATTGAGAGTTTTTAGGAGTTGAAGTGGGAGCTATATTTCCGCGATCTCGCCATAGCAATAACGGAATGCTTAACGTTCCTAAAATCATTACAACTCCAGTCAGAATCCAAACTAGCACACGATTTGGGCGATAATCACCTCGCTCAATTTGCCAGAAAACTCGATTATAACGCCATGCTGCCAAGGCAATGACCGCAATTCCAAAAACGACCAGACTCAGCCCTAAAGTTTCTGAGTTGAAGAAGGGAGGGGAGGAAACTTCTTGCTGAGTCACTGTAGCTTGAAATTGACGGAGAAATAAACTGAACCGACTGATTGCAAACCCAAAACCAATTAAAGCGAGTGAAGTTCGTAACCATGCCAGAAAGGTGCGTTCATTTGCCTGATGTTCCCGCTGCCGGTCTATTTTAGCACCCTTGTTCATCAACCCTACCTTTATAAAATATTTTAAGCTTTCCCTCGTTGATTATTGTTTCAGTTGAGATTGCGGAGGGAAGTATCGCTATGGAGATCGTGATTCATCATCACCAAAAAATATAGTACAGTAAATCGACAAAAAGCGATCGCTTCCCTCTCATACCAACAGAAAATAAGAGGACACAGCATTGCTGTGTCCCTACAAATACTGCGGTTAAAGCCCAGTTTAAAAAGACTTAGCTGCACTGCCGGAATGAGCCTTTTTCTCCAACCAATCCTTACCCAATCTAATTGTCACGTCGGACTGCAAAGAACCGGTACTCTCAACCAACACATCTCCAAAACCCAAAAACTGGCGAATCGCTTGAGCACCTTTAATATCGCCCTGTTGAGCTACTAGAGTAGTTACTTCCAGGGGTTCCGGCCAAGCTTTATAAACCTGAACATTCCGATAACCGGCTTGAGTCAAATTATTGACAAAATCTTCAACAGCCGATGGATCTCCGGTACTATCTTGAATCGCCACGTTCAGAAAAGTCGAATCAGCATTCTCAATTGTCCAAGTATTTTGGCCGAAGTCAAAATGTTCCGCCACCATAGTTTCGATGGCATATTGGTCTGGCAACCAAAAACTTGCCTTGTAGTCCTTAGAATCGCTAAATTTGCCGGGAACCATCAACATCTGGACGCCTGCGCGATCGGTTTGAGTAGCAAAACCAGCCAAAGCTACCAATTCTTCTATACTCAAATTCGTGTCAAGGTGAGACTGAATCACCGACAAAATCTTCGGTAGTCGAGACAGCAAACCTACATTTACTTCCTGTTCCACAAAAGCCCGCATCAACAATTGCTGGCGCTGCACCCGCCCGATGTCGCCCAAATCGTCGTGCCGATAAAGCAAATATTGCACGATTTGTTCGCCGTTGAGTTTTTGCTTACCAGCCTTTAAATCTATATATAAATGCTGGCTGTTATCGGTATACTTCATGTCTTTAGGGACATTAATAGTAATGCCACCCAGGGCATCGACCAAACTTTTTATGCCATGAATATTAACTGTGACGTAGCGGTCAATTCCCACACCGCCAAGGAGTCCGCTGACTGACTTCGCTGACGAAGCCGGGCCACCGTAGTAATTAGCTTCGTTGATTTTCACGACACCCCTGCCTTCAACATAGGTGCGGGTGTCTCGCGGAATGGAAAGCACGCTTAACTTTTTATTTTGAGGGTCAAATCTAACCAAAAGCATGGTATCGGTTAAGCCCTTAAAGGAGTTTTCCCAAACCTCGTATCCGACATTTTTGTTGACACCTCCTTCGATGTCAGAGGTCAGAACTTTAAGTCCTAAAACTAAAATATTAACTGGGCGAGTCAGCTCCGGCATCTTCATGTTGAGCTTTGCCATGTCGCCTTGAGAAAATACTGCTGCTTCTTCAGGGCTCAACTTTTGTTGCTGAAGCGGCGTTGTAGAAAGGGAGACGGCTAGCAATGCTCCGGCTGTGGCTGAGAGCATGGCTACTCCAGCCAAACCAAAACCAAAACCCAGCCAGCGGCCTCGATGGGGCTGGGAAGCTTTTTTGGTTGCAGGTTGAGCAGTGGATTGTTGGATAGGGTCTTGATTAGGAATTTTTTGAGCTGGCACTGGCTTCCTCACACACAACAAAAATAAAAAAGATAATGGCAATATGTAGTATCAAGCTGAAGACGCACTCAATCAATAGGGTAGGGGCTTAAAAGAACCCTAAATTATGATAAATGTTTGCCTACTACTTGCTCGGCTAAGCGACTAATTCCGGGCAACCATAGTGGTTGACGCTTCCAGAGGCGAACCATCAGTCCCAGAGCAACGATGAAATAGCTGGTTGTTAGCAGGCTACTCATTAATAACATGGGAAGTGTCGGAGATTCCGCAGAAATCGCTCCAGCTTCTAAAAGAATATGTCCTAAGAGCCAACTAAAAGCAAGGGCAATTGCCAAGCGGCTGATGGCTTTGCGTTCGGGACTACCCTGACGGCGGTAAAGAGTCCACAGGGCGGGGAAAAAGCCGATGACTGGGATCATTAATACAAACAGACTGGCACGATCGAGTTCAGGATTTTCTAAGGGATCTGTTCTTTTCATAATTCGGTACTCAAAATTTGCAGAAGGTCAGATTTTGCACACAAGTTATTTGTTAGAGGGAAAATTTATATCCTAAACCAAAATTCCGAGAGCTGGGCTAGTGCGCGATCGCCAAACTTGTCTGTCAGAGGCAAAATTTTTCTGCCCTCCCAATCTCGCGACTGATCGTTGGCAACTTTTCGACCCGGAGACCCGTATTTTGATAAACTGGATACAGCACAGCAGACAGGAGAACAGACTTAGCCATGACCCAATCCCAAAAACCCATTGTTATTGCTCCATCCATATTATCAGCCGATTTTAGCCGTCTTGGAGAAGAGATTCAGGCTGTCGATCGAGCTGGGGCTGACTGGATTCACGTAGATGTGATGGACGGTCGCTTTGTTCCTAATATTACTATCGGGCCGCTGATTGTTGAGGCAATTCGCCCCGTTACTACCAAGGTAATCGATGTCCACTTGATGATTGTGGAGCCGGAGAAGTACGTCGAGGACTTCGCTAAGGCGGGTGCTGACATTATTTCGGTTCACGCGGAACACAATGCTTCGCCTCACTTGCACCGCACCCTCGGCCAAATTCGGGAATTGGGCAAAATGGCTGGTGTGGTTCTGAATCCTTCGACGCCGCTGGAGTTGATCGAGTACGTGCTGGAACTTTGCGATTTGGTGCTGATTATGAGCGTCAATCCGGGCTTTGGTGGTCAAAGTTTTATCCCGGCTGTTTTGCCGAAAATTCGCCAGTTGCGTAAAATGTGCGACGACAAGGGCCTCGATCCTTGGATTGAGGTAGATGGCGGTTTGAAGGGGAACAATACTTGGCAGGTTCTGGAAGCCGGCGCAAATGCGATCGTCGCTGGTTCTGCTGTGTTTAAGGCCAATGATTACGCAGGGGCGATCGAGGGTATCCGCCACAGCAAGCGCCCGACTCCTGAGTTGGCTGCGGTTTAATCAAAGATTTTTCGAGTTTTTCTGGTTTTTCTCGTTCCCAGCCTACTTTGGCTGGGAACGCATTTTTAGACTCGGTTTCTAAGAGTCAGGAATTACTTATTTCGAGACAGAGGCGAGAATGCTTTCCATCTCAGAAAGCTCGATCGCCCCGGAGAAAGTTTTGCCGTTCATAATAAAGAAGGGAGTGCCTTCAATGCCTAGTTGTTGAGCGAGTTGCACGTCTTTGGCAATGGCGGCTTCTGCAGCGGGGCTGTTGCGATCGGTGTTAAATTTATCTAATTTTAGATTGAGCTTTTGGGCGATCGATGCGTACAATGGCTCGCCTAAATCTTTCTGCCCTTCAAACAAAGCGCTGTAATATTCCCAGAATTTGCCCTGCTGGCCCGCCGCCCAAGCTGCTTTAGCTGCTGGCAGCGCTTGAGGGTGAATAGAAGTCAAGGGAAAATGCTTGTAAGCTAAAGTAACTTTGTCCTGGTGCTTTGCCATAAACTGCTTGACAGTATCGTGAGCGCGCGCGCAAAACGGACATTGAAAGTCAGAGAATTCTAAAAGTACAATCTGCTGCGAAGCTGAACCCGTGGTGGGAGAATCCCCTATCGAAGATTTGGGATTAGTTTTCATCTCCTGCAAAAATGACTGCTGCGCTGCTTTGAGAGACTGCTGCTGTTGTTGCTGGTACGCTTGTACCGACTCTAAAATTGCTTGGGGATTTTCGCGGATCACCTGCAAGACTTGCTCTTTCAACTTGGGATCGACTGAATTGCCAGCCGTTGACTGTGCGGGGGAACAACCGATAAATACCAGGCAACCTGCCAGGAGTACAGCCAAGCAGAAGGCTTGCTGGCTGCGGAGTTTTCGCCAAATAGTGGATACGTTCATCTTTTTTTTCTGATTCACGGCAACACTTAATCCTACATTTAATTTTGCGGAGTGTCAGGTATACCGCTGTTGACTGCTGTGCAGTTCTTTTTATCTGTGACCAATATTTATTTAGTGGCGATCGGTAATTCGTAGTCGGTAATTGGGAAAGGTTGTGAATCACACGAACACCGACTAACCTAATAATTAAGATTTAAATAATGGGAATTTATTATAATATAATTTCGCCTCAACAATACTCCGGACACTTTTTAAAGAGGGAGGCGATCGCAATACCGCAGAGAAGTGAAAAAAGTGAGTGCAATCTGAACCCAAAATCAACATAAAAAAAGGGACTCTTTTAGGCTAAGCTATAAAAACACACAAGCTCAACAGATTGCCTTATGAAAATTATTGAATCCATAGTACAACAAATGTCGGATTAGTCAACCCCAAAAGAAGTTTTTAATCACTTTATTTTCAACTATTTTGCTGGCCTATGGCAAGGTCAACTTCACGAATCTCCGTCGTTATAGCAATCCTAAATCATTATCAAGACTGTGATACAATTATATGCAATACTTAATTATGACAAAAAAAAATGAATAACTTCCAACGTTCACAAAAAAAAATATGGAAAAAAAAATAAGCTGTTACGCATTTAAATTAGAAAATTGGGACAGGCTAGAAGCCCGTCCCACAAGAGTTTTATTGATTTTCGACACACAGTTTAAATGTAGAACAGCTTAGCCCAATTAGAAGATTTCATTAAAAGAAAAGCGATATCGATGCAAGAGAACTAAAACGAGCAATAGCTGTAAGGATGGGGCTTTCAGGTTAAATCTACCATGAAATCAGCAAAATATTAGGTGTAAGTAAGTTTTTCATTGGTTATTGGAAAAAACAATTTAAAACCAAAGGCATCGCCGGAATAAAACTAAGACATAAAGGTTCAAAAGGGTATTTAACATCTCGGCAAAATACTGAAGTAATCGAGTGGTTAAAGAATAAAGAATATTGGAACTTAGATGAGTTGGTTACTTATTTAGCTCAAGAATTTGGTGTGATATATAAATCAAAAGAGAGTTACTATCAACTTTTCGATCGGGCGAAAATAAGTTGGAAAAAAACTCAAAAAACTAATCCTAACTTTGATAAAGAACTGGTAACAAAAAAAACGGAAGAGATTAACGATATTTTATTCAAAAACAAAACAAGGCTGGTATAGAGTCTGGGGAAATAATAGTATTGTTTTTAGATGAATGTCATCTACTTCATGGTGATCTGACTGGTTATGTTTGGGGTTAATCAAAAATTAGAATTGCAGTCCCAATTACCAATGAAAAAGATAGACAAACTTATTTTGGCGCAGTCAATTATTAAAGCAAAGATTCCATGTTCAGAGCCATCCATCTGGTGATAAAAAATCCACAGTTAAATTCATAAAATACTTACGAAATAAATATAAAAATCGCAAGATTATCTGGATTTGGAATGGAGCTAGTTATCATAAATATGGAGAATTTAGAGAGTTTTTATTAGAACTAAATGGTGACAAAGAACCTGATAATTAGTCAATTACTTGTATTTTATTTGCTCCCAATGCTCCCCAACAGAATCCCGTTGAAGATATTTGGTTAAAAGTTAAAAACTTTTTAAAAAAGTATTGGTATTTATGTAGGTCTTTTAAGATTGTCAAATTTTTGTTTGAATTTTTTAAGCTGTTTAGCATTTAAACTGCGTATTTCAGAGCCTGAAACCCTTTACTGGCCTAGATAGCCTCTGAAATTTAAATGGTGAACAGCTTACTAAGGAACATAAATTTGATTTTCCCAAAATACGTCAATATACTTACACACAGAAAATTATTTAGGATTGCTCTAGATATAGAAAATCATTTATAGCAAAACCATTTGATTTGTAAACAATCGATTCAATCATCACAAGCATTTCAGGTTGTTCTACATTCACAACTCAAATAGACTTGCTATAGGATTGCTATATTCAATTACTGTAATTAAACTTCACTACATATTTATTACTACCGGATTGAGTTGAGGTTCCAGGTGGCGATTTTCATTTTTTGTTTGTTATATACTCTCTGATTACTGGCCCGATCGTAAAGTGCGATCGCCCGTTTTGTTTGACTGTTTCAACTAATGACCGTCGTCCTAAAGATTGCATGACTTTCAAGAGTTCGGGCGGTGATAGTTGCAGGTTTTCTGGTATTTTTGAGATGTCGGCAGGTTCGGGGGTATTGGCTAGCCATGCGATCGCCTGTTGTTCGGATGCGGTTAGGCGATCGAAATGCTGGTGCAGGAGTGATTCTAAGTCTCCTAAGAATAGGGTATCATAGGAGAGGAATTCGGAAACGCTACCGCCGAATAAGTCTTGAATCAATGTGGCAACTATATTTAACCATAAGGGATTGCCTCGGTAAAGGTCGATTAGTTCTGACCATTTCTCCGGTTCTGCTAATCCTTTTTCTCTGAATATTTCTTGTGCTTCGGGGCCTAAACCGTTGAGTTGCAGAGATTTGCAGGGGCGGTTTTCGCCTTCTAAGGTGGCGATTTCTCTGGGTTTTTCCCAACTCAGGAGAATGAGGCAACTGTTGTGGGATGATTCTGTTATTTGTTTGAAGAATGCGCCGTAATTTTCATATCCAGGTTGGTAATTTCCTGCGAGTTGTTGGCTGCTGAAGATGGTTTGGATATCATCGAGGATGATGAGACAGCGGTGCGATCGTAAATATTCTAGTAGGGGCAATCCCCCCGTGGTTGCCCTTTCTTCGGGATAGGGAACGGGCACGGGGACACCGCCCCTACAGAATTTAATTAATTCGGTTTGGAGTGATGCCAGCGGTGGAGAGTTGCGGAGACTTCGCCAGATGATGCGATCGAATTCGTGTTGAATTTGTGAGATTAGTTGGAGAGTAAGGGCGGTTTTGCCAATACCGGATAAGCCTAAGATGGTGATGAGGCGGGTGCGGCCTAAAATCCAGTTTTCGAGGGTGGTGAGTTCGGATGTGCGGTTATAGAATAGGTTGGGTTCTGGTGCATCAGCTAAATCTAAATGTATTTTCCGTTCGGAATTGCTTGTTTTTTCGTTAAATTTATTCTTGTCTTGCGGTTCAGATTGTGAGACTTCTGGGGAGGGCAAACTTTCAGAAGAGAGGTTGCCAATATGGATACAGCCATTCCCGACGAGTGAGACAATATTAGAAGCTTGTAAATTTTCCAGTTTGGCTCTAAAATTTGCTTTAGATACTTGTTCCTTGCCTAATGCAACTGATAAAAGTTTCCATAATTTAAAGCCAACTTCTTTAACGTATTTCTCTGAACGGTTGTGATGCTGTGCAATTTCTTTATATTTCTGATTGTCCCAAGCACCGCGTAATATAGCTTTTTGCAGACTATCTAAATGTTTTCCCGTAGTAGTCAAAGCTAGATGGTCTACAAATTCTAAGGCTTCTTCAACGTCCATCGGTCAGGGAGATGCAAGGGGTTGACCTGATTGTAACCCAACTAAATATGACTTTTTCGCTAGCAACCAACTAAATGTGACTTTTTATGACCTAGTTGGGATGGAAAACAACTACTAAATATGACTTTATATGGCTTGACAAGCTTTGGTATTTAGGAAAGAATTTATACTTAAGACAACAAAACGTTTTGCTAAGCGCTACCGTTCTCTACCTGTTATGACACAACCGAATATTTTGGAACTCGCGAAACAGGGAGATGCAAAGGCGATCGCGCTTCTGCTGAACCGCCAGCTACAAGCCAAGGGCATCACCGCCGCAGCTTCCCTTAAGGATGGTTGTTTACCATTGGTGACAAGTTAAGGAAAAAGGGAAATTGTCAAGGGTAGTATTTGCATGGGTCTGGGATCGTGG